>DQUR01000093.1 GCA_015662175.1 Thermococcus paralvinellae
AGATGGTAATAAATGTTTCCTGAGGGTTTAACAAGGGCAGAAACTGAAACGGTTAATTAAACTATCCGCTTAGATGATCTATTTGCCCACCAGTTATTTTAGGTAAGACCTTGGTATATTTGGTTGCATCAATTATTTTTGCTTTAGTCGTAAGTAACTCTTTTAAATAGCTAGTTCTTGTTGATATAATAACTATTCTGTCTTTATCCGTCAAGTGTTCTACAAACCACGGAATTAGAGCTTTGACACTGTAATCATCAAGACCAACAGTTGGGTCATCGATAAGAAAGAGCTCTGCACTTTCAGCAGCTAGTATACTTGCCAATTGGAGTCTTCTCTGTTGACCTTGAGATAAATGGGAGATTAAGATATTTGGATAAACCCCCACATATTTAAGAAGTTTTGAATAATCAGAATAATGCCCATAAAGGGCCCCTACAACCTTTAAATATTCTATTGCTTTCAAGCTACTTGGAAGGGTTACCTTCTCATCAAGGAGAAATATTTTCCTCTTGAGCTTTGAAATTGGTTTTCCATTTAATTTCACACTTCCCTCTAAAGGTTTTAGGAATGATGCTATAGTTCTTAGAAGTGTTGTTTTTCCAACTCCATTAGGACCCCAGATAAGTAAGACTTCTCCTTTTTTCACTTGAAGGTTTATTGGTCCTATAATTGGAATTTTGCTATAACCGGCCACGAGATTTTGAAGCTCCAGCATTTTACACCACTTCCATAGCATCTATAAGGCCCATGGCACCAATACCCAACCAAAGAATTATGAAAACCCAGTTTCTAGATATTGCAGTTAACACGACTGCAATAATCAACGGCAGTAATACACTAAGAATAACTGCAGAAGACGGTATTGGCTTAGTTGTTAATATTGTAATACCAATGCCATCTCTTTTTACTTCCATCTCCCGGTTCCTCAGAGGAATGTAATGTCCAACTTCATGGAAGTATATCATAAGGAACACTGAAATAAAGATTCCTACATTAAGAGGGTTCTTGAGGAGACATCCTAGACGGTCCAGATAAGCTGCACCCACGAGGATTACTAAAGCCACGCTCAAAAATACCTTTAATAAGTTTCCAGTAACAATTCGTGTGAACTCCCAGAATTTCATATTCTTCCCCCCTTATTTAGTTTAAACCATACTAAATATGCAGGGAAAGACATAGATATTGCAAGGATAACAACATATTCTTCTGGCACTTGTATCTTTCCGATAATGAAAACCAAAAGCATATACCCAAGTAGGAAATTCCCAAGAGAGTTGTTTCTATCAGGAGAGGGTGCTAGGGCAGATGATACAAAAAGTGAAAGAGCAAGTACAAGCAGAATGCCCTTAAGACTACCAATTCCAAAGAGCATAAGAATAAGAAATGGGAGAGCAATAATTACAATTCCGAAGACAGCATTTAAAGAAAACCCCAAGATAAAACTTCTATTTAATAAGCCCCTTAAGAGTTTTATATGCCAGATATAGTTGTCTAGATACCTAAAAGCTGAGACAGAGAGAGGTAGCATGAGGGACAGAAGCATGGATAGAGCAGCGAAGAAACCCCCAAGTAATAGTACATAACCTTCCCCACTGAGAGATACGTTAGAGAGATACATTGCGCCACCTCCAATAGGAGATGTCCAGAGTTCTGTGTCGTGGACGTTTATATAGATAAGCAACATTCCAAGTACTACAAGACTCAGAGGCCATAAAATTAATGGGTTAATAATTGTTACAGGAGTTTTGCCTATCCAAAGGAGGGTTACTCTTCTCTTAGGAATTAATTTCAGCGTCACCTTTGTCAGTAAAACTGCCCCAAATACCATGCTGACAAAGAAGTTAAAATTATATGCCAGTGCAAATCCTAGCAAAAGAAATAGTGAACTATCTACAATACCTAGGAAGAGAAAAGCAGAAAGCACGATGTAACAAAGAGGGGAAATTGGGCTAAATATAGAGAGCACTAAAGGAAATGGCAAAAAAGTTAGGAAGTTCATAACATTAATCCTCCAATCCGAAGCAGGGAGAGTTTCTATTCCAAGAAGATTCCTTGGATCATGAGTAAAGGAATAAATCCAGCCAACGAGTCCCGTTAGAATCATCATATTAGTAACTGAAAGCTCTGGAGGTATCAAAGCTATTATAGGTGAAATATCTTTAAATGTATAGAATGCCCCGACACTCACTAGTAAAAAAGCGATATAGCTCCATTTTCTAAGGAGCATCTTGAGCCATATAAAAAACAGATAAAAAAGAGCTTTCATATTTATCACCTTAAATATACTTTACATTAAAAATAAATCAAACTAAAACTAACCTATACAATTACACACATACTTCACAGATAACAAACCAACTTCCCAAGTGCACGATTCCATAGCTCCGTGACAGGCAAGGACCGGACAGGCATACCCACAAGATACAATGGAGCCAAAGATTGCCGCGATAACTGAGATGGCGAGTATAATCACTATCACTTTTACGACCCTTAGCTCACCGATTTTTCCAGCTCCGCCTGCAGTATCTGTGCTGTATTTGGCTATAATAGTAGCGAGGGAGTAGCTAAGAACTAAAAGGATTGGTGTTGCCCTAAAAATAGTCTCCTTGTTGGTAGTTATCTTTTCAATTAAAAATGGGATATTGATCCCCTTGACAATTGAGAGCAGGGACAGCCCCACTACAAATGTCTGAGCCAGTAAAGCTCCAAGTAGCAGTACTATTCCGCCAAATAATATTTTTTCTATCATTTCTCTTGAAGGATGCATCTGGCCATCACCATTTAATAAATTAAGGTTATATAAAGGTTATGTTATAGTTTATAAATTTTTCCCAAAAAAAATTTGCATTAAAATATGATACAATTAAGTTGTCATACAATGAGTAAGTAAAGGCAAAAAATTCATAAACTCTCTAATCTTTGATCTGATCTTTGTGTTATAGACAACAAATTAGTTGGTGGAAAATTTTATCTAAATGGACATATATCTTAAACGGGTGGAGTTATGATCCTCGATACTGACTATATCACAAAGGATGGTAAGCCGATAATCAGGATTTTCAAAAAGGAAAATGGCGAGTTTAAGGTGGAGCTTGATAGAAACTTCCAGCCTTACATTTATGCCCTCCTTGAAAATGACGAGGCAGTTGAAGAGATTAAAAAGATAACGGCAAAGAGGGGAAACAAAACTGTTAGGGTTTTGAAAGCTGAAAAAGTCCAGAAGAAATTTTTGGGAAGACCAATAGAAGTGTGGAAGCTGATTTTTGAGCATCCACAGGACGTTCCGGCGATCAGGGACAAAATAAGGGAACATCCGAAGGTAATTGACATCTTCGAATACGACATTCCTTTTGCAAAGCGTTATCTCATAGATAAAGGGCTAATCCCCATGGAGGGACAGGAAGAGCTCAGGCTTCTTGCCTTCGATATAGAGACGTTTTACCATGAGGGAGACCAGTTTGGAGAGGGCGAAATAATAATGATCAGCTATGCTGATGAGAATGAGGCAAAAGTAATAACGTGGAAAAAGATCGACCTTCCATATGTTGAGGTTGTTTCCAGCGAGAGGGAGATGATAAAGCGCTTCATTCAAATTGTCAGGGGGAAAGATCCCGATGTCATCATAACCTACAACGGGGATAACTTTGATCTCCCGTATTTAATCAGGAGGGCCCAAAAGTTAGGATTAAAGCTGTTCATTTCAAGGGATAAGGAGCATCCCGAACCGAAGATACAGAGAATGGGTGATCGCTTTGCCGTTGAAATCAAAGGGAGGATACACTTCGACATCTTTCCGGTTGTGAGGAGAACGATAAACCTGCCAACGTATACCCTTGAGGCAGTGTATGAGGCAGTTTTAGGCAAGAAGAAGACCAAACTCGATGCCGCTGAAATAGTTGCGATATGGGAAAGCGAGGAAGGACTGAAAGAGCTTGCAAAATACTCAGTGGAAGATGCGAGGGCAACTTACGAACTGGGTAAGGAATTCTTCCCCATGGAAGCGGAGCTGGCGAGGCTGATAGGGCAGAGTGTCTGGGATGTTTCCCGCTCAAGCACAGGTAACTTAGTTGAGTGGTTTTTGCTTAGAATAGCCTATCAGAGAAATGAACTCGCCCCAAACAAGCCGAGTGATGAAGAGTATCAGAGGAGATTAAAGACAACGTATATCGGTGGCTACGTTAAAGAGCCTGAGAGGGGATTGTGGAGAAACATCGTATATTTAGATTTTAGGTGTCATCCAGCCGATACAAAAGTTGTTGTTAAAGGGAAGGGCATCGTCAATATAAGCGAAGTCAAAGAAGGAGACTATGTCTTGGGAATAAACGGATGGCATAGAGTGTTGAAAGTATGGGAATATGACTATGATGGTGAGCTGGTGAATGTAAATGGGCTTAGATGTACTCCAAACCATAAGCTACCGGTGGTTACACAGAAAAAGCGACAAACTGTGATACGGGATAGCTACGCAAAATCTATGTTAACCAATAAAGTTAAAGGAAGAATTATTGCCACACACCTCTTTGAATCAATAGGGAAAATTGAAAAAAGAAAATCAGAGTTTTCTGAGGAATTCATCCTAAAAAGTGAGCTTGCTGGCATAATTTTAGCGGGGGGGCTAAGAAATAGATATTTTGACTCTTCACGGAGCCGGGTATCGCATCAGTATGGGGTCGCGATAACTGTCAATGAAGATGAAAAGGAGATCATAGACCGTATAAACTATATCTTTGAAAAGCTCTTTGGTTGTAAACCGTCAATAAAAAGAAAAAAGAAGAGCAAAGCTCTAACATTACAGTGCGCTAAGAAATCAGTTTACTTAGAAATCGAGAATATCATGAGGGAAATTGAGAATCTTGATGCCGCTTCGGTGCTTAAAGGCTTCTTTGAAGGGGGTGGCACTATAGACACGGTTAGAGGAGCGGTTGTAGCAAATCAGGGAACAAGGAACAAAAAGAAAATTGAGCTCGTATCCGGGCTGTTGAATAAACTTGGCATTAAGCACTTGGCTTACAAGGACGAAAAGAATGGGAAAAAGTACAAACGCTACATCATTGAAATTCCATGGCGGGAAGAGCTTGTTAAATTCGCAATTTTGGTGGGATTTATAAGCACGAGAAAAAAAGAGCTTCTAAAACATATTATTGAGCAAAAAGAAATGTATCAAATAGAAAACAGCGGCTTTTACAGGTTAAATGAAATTCATGCAACAAAAGAACACTACAAGGGTAAAGTTTATGATTTGACCCTTGATGGTGCTCCTTACTATTTTGCAAATGGAATTCTAACCCACAACTCCCTGTATCCTTCAATAAT
>DQUR01000053.1 GCA_015662175.1 Thermococcus paralvinellae
GACAGCCCAAGTATTATTTTGTCTAATCAGAGCTTGTGGTGGTATGTGGCAGTCAATAGTAGTCAGTAGTCATATGAATAAATACTGTAAGCCACTTGTCAGCTTTTTCATTATTCTCTTTTTCATTATAGGGAAGATTCTGCTTTCCCTTTTAAGGTCTTATAAATTTAAGGAAAGTTAGTGGTCATAAATATACACCAAATCACATGCTCTATGATTTGCCATAACATTATGTCAAAATCAACCTGTTGAGCTTTTTGCAAACACCCGATGCAGATATAAAGGAATTCCCCAAACTATACCCAGGTGGTGTGATGCACGAGATCCCCTTTGAGGAAATATTACAAAAACTTGGGGAACTGAATGCTAAAAAAGTCCTCATTCAAGCTCCGGAAGGATTAAAAAAAGAAACACAAGCTTTAGCTGAATTTTTAGAGATGAATGGGGTTGAGGTGATAATAAATGGTGATATAAACTATGGAGCCTGTGATTTGGCGGATAGAGAGGCTAGAATGCTTGGCTGTGATGTTTTGATTCATTTGGGCCACTCCTACATGCAGCTCAACCTGGAAGTTCCAACCATTTTTGTGCCCGCCTTTGCAAAGGTCGATGTTGTGAAGACACTCGAAAAAAACCTTGATGAAATTAAAAAGCTTGGCAAGAAAATTGCTCTTGTAACCACAGTTCAGCACATAAGGGATTTGAAAAGAGCAAAAGCGTTTTTAGAGGAGAGAGGCTTTCAGGTCTTCATCGGTGAGGGGGATAACAGGGTTTCATTTGCCGGACAGGTTCTGGGATGCAACTTTACAACCGCAAGGGTTGAGGAGCAGGTTGGTGGAATTTTGTTTATTGGTTCTGGCTACTTCCACCCGGTTGGTGTTTCCCTGGCAACTAAAAAGCCAACCCTGGCCATCAACCCTTACAGTGGAGATTTCACCTGGATGGATAGTGAGGTGGAAAGGATTGTGAGGAAAAGATGGGGGATGATTGCCAAAGCTTATGATGCCAGGAAATTCGGGGTTATAGTGAGCATAAAGAAGGGGCAATTGAGACTAAACGAGGCAAGACGCATAATGAAACTTTTGAAGGAGCATGGGAGAAAAGCACAGCTAATAGCGACGAATCACATAAGTCCTGAGGCTTTGGAAGGCTTTGATTTTGATGCCTACGTTGTTGTAGCCTGTCCCCGGGTTCCAATAGACGATGCAGGTAGATGGAAGAAACCCGTGCTAACTCCGCCGGAGGTTGAGCTGTTACTCGGCCTGAGAGAAGAGTATGAATTTGATGAAATCCTTGGAGGCAGGAGAGAAACGGATGAGCCTCTGGGAATAAGCTTAAAGCTTCCAAAAGGGTTTTGTGAATCTATACAGCATTCCGGGGATTAATCATGAAGAAGAAGCATCTTGCTATGATCCTATCAAAACTCAGGGGGTTTGAAAATCCCAAGGCGGAGCTGGAGCAGTACAGGACGCCTGGAAATGTTGCGGCCGAGCTCTTATGGTTGGCTTATTCCCTGGGGGAAGTCGAGAAAAAAACAATAGCCGATTTAGGTGCCGGCACGGGGGTTTTAAGTATAGGGGCCTGCCTTTTAGGTGCAGAAAAGGTTTATGCTGTTGAGATAGATGAGAATGCTTTGAAAATAGCAGGGGAAAACGTGAGGGCCTTGGGCGTGGAAACCTGCGTCGAGCTGATTTTATCAGATGTGCGCTTTTTTAATGGACGTGTTGACACGGTAATCATGAACCCTCCCTTTGGCTCTCAAAATCCAGGAGCGGATAGACCCTTTCTCCTCAAGGCCTTTGAGATAAGTGATGTTGTTTACTCCATCCATCTGGCAAAGCCCGAAGTCAGGAAATTCATTGGGGCCTTTGTGAGGGATAAAGGTTTTGTAATAACACATCGCTTAACCCTTGATTTTGAAATTCCAGCCCAATTCTTCTTTCACCAAAAGAGGTTGGAGAGAATAAAGGTTGATGTATATCGCTTTGAGAGAGCTCAGCCAACCGAGTGCTAATCACCAATCATTCAGTGCCGGTGTCATCATCGCATATCTTTTATAAGCCGTTTCTCCTTTAGAAGGTTGATGCCAATGATTGGGGAAATACTCAGCGCTTCACTGCTGATGCTCATCATGATTGATCCGAGCGATAAGATACTACTGGTTAGCCTGCTCAGGGAGGACTTCCACATAGAGGACATAAAGCAGCTCATCATCAGGGCAAACCTGATC
>DQUR01000195.1 GCA_015662175.1 Thermococcus paralvinellae
CTGAGTAGTTTTTCTTTTTACTCTATCGGAACCCCATCTTTTGTCCTTGGGGTCAGCCATTTCATAAGCCTTTGAGGATCTTTAGTCCTTATCGTTATTGTTATTGGTCCCAAAGGGGATTCCTCATTGAAGTTTACCCTTCCAGCGTAAGCAACCTGCTTGTGGACTTTGATTATAATCTCCTCTCCAAAATGGCCATCCTCAAGGAAAGCCCTCGCCGTGTCAAGAATGGCCTGTCCCCTGAATAGCTCATACAGTCTTTGTAAGGCATTTTTGTTCTTTGTTTTTCCCACCAAAATTACGTAATCCCCTTTATCAAACGCCTCAAACTCCAAACCCGGGATTAAATTCAGCATAGCCTTCTTTACTTTCTCAATATCCTCGGTGGGATAAACGTAAGCCTCAACTTCAACTTCTTCAAACATATCTCTCACCATTGCTGCTCTTCTCTATGGCAGTTTTAAAGTTTTGGGCAACGTTTATAAGTTTAGGAAAACCTAAAATATTTAGGTGTAATGCATGCTAGAAAATTTCATCCGGAGTTTAGCAAACTACATACTCTCGGCATCAAATGGAAACATCATCATAATTGCACTCTACGCCGGGTTGTTTGTTGCGTTAATGACTTCTCTCGGTTCCCTAGTTGCAATATTTGCTAAAAGCCTGCCAGATTGGAGCGTTGAGTTCAGCCTAAGCTTTGCCGCTGGAGTTATGATTGTTGCGAGCTTTACAAGCCTCATTTTGCCGGCAATAGAATCAACCAACAGCTTTACTCCAGCCGGGATTGGAATTTTCCTTGGAATCCTGCTGATCTACATAGTTGACAACCTTATTCCACACGAACACATCGTCAAGGGATACGAGGGTCCAAAGGAGTTTAAAGACAGGTTAAAGGTTGTCTGGCTGATCGTTTTCGCCATGGTTATTCACAACCTTCCAGAGGGCCTGGCTGTTGGGACTTCGATAGTTTATCATCTTGAAGCTGGAATTGTTACAGCCTTAGCGATAGGGATTCAAGATTTTCCAGAGGGTATTGTAGTTGCCCTTCCATTAGCTGTACTGCAGAAGAAAAGGCTGCAGCCAATATTTATTGGAATCCTAAGTGGAGCTGCTGAAATGGTAATGGCGGTTCTTGGGGCACTGCTGTTTGTTGAACTCCACTGGCTCCTGCCCTATGGCCTTGGCCTGGCTGGAGGGGCAATGCTATACATCACGGTCAAAGAAATGATCCCCGAGATTTACAGAAAAGAGGAAAACGAAATCCTCATAACAACAGGCTTTTTCTTGGGCTTTTACGTGATGCTTTTCTTGGACTCAATGCTTGGCTAATCCAAGCTTCCTCGCCAATCTTTCAATTTCCTTTTTGTAGTCATCGATATGATTTTCATTCACTACCATGTAATCGGCCAAAGCCATGACGTTGCCAATGCCAAATCTAAGCTCCTTCTGGTCTCTGACCTCAAAGTCCTCCCAGGTTTTTGGATCGTCGCTTCTCCCTCTCGTCTTTAAACGCTCAAATCTCTTCTTTGGGGAAGAGTGGACGGCTATTATTATGATCTCCTCCTCTGGAAAGGCATTCCTGAAAGTTTGAATCTCGCCAAGAGAGCGAACACCGTCAATAATAACCGTTCCATGCTTCTTTAAGAGCTCTTTAACCCTTGGAACCGTTAGCTTTGCAACGGCGTTATCTCCTAACTCCTGTCTCAGCTGAATGCTCACTTTGTTCATTCCATCTGGAGTTCTTGGGATTCCCCTCTTATCAGCCTCTTCTCTCACTACGTCTCCCATTGAAACGTGAGGAACGCCATATTTTGAGAAAATCCTTACAACTTCACCTTTACCAGAACCAGGCATGCCTACCACACAGATTATCATTGCCCATCTTCAGGTAAATGTAGAGGATTTAAAAGATTAACTAATCACTTCAAAAAGTAGTCTAAGGTTCCCTTCTTTGGCTTAGATTTTAATTCAGACTTCTTTTCCTCCGATTTGTTAGAATCTTTAATGTTTTTCAACAATGGAAGCTCAACGCCAAAATGCTTGTAAATCCTTTCCAAAACTTTAACACC
>DQUR01000125.1 GCA_015662175.1 Thermococcus paralvinellae
GAAGTCCCGAAATTGCGGCACTGTCAATTTTAATGCTCACTTTAGCCGTGCTTGCCTTTCTTGGAATTAGGAAGTATGTCAGCTTGAGACAGTATGCAATGCTCAGCAAGGGTGGAAGATGGAAGCCAAGGGTTAGCAGGCCAAAACCATGGCAGGCTGCAATCATCTACATGATATTACTCCCCCTGTTGCTTTTCACGATATTTCCTCAGATTGGTGTCATTCTCTTAGCATTTTCCAAGCAGTGGAGCGTTACCGTGATGCCCCAGGGATTTACGACGGAATACGTCAAGCAGATGCTTCTCAACCCGGATGTGAGAAGATACATAATAAACAGCCTTATGTATTCAGGTGCCGCTGTTATACTCATCATACTCCTTTCGGTGACCTCATCCTATGCAACCAGCAGGTTCAAGGGAATCTTAACCCCCGTGCTTGAAAGTTTGGTTATAATCCCAATAGCCGTTCCGGGTATCGTTGTGGCGATGGGTTACTTCTACTTCTTCTCACAGGTGTTTCCCAACACACCACTGGATCCAACAAACATCTTCAACTTTAACCCGGCTTTTGTGTTA
This sequence comes from Thermococcus paralvinellae, assembly GCA_015662175.1. Taxonomy (GTDB): domain Archaea; phylum Methanobacteriota_B; class Thermococci; order Thermococcales; family Thermococcaceae; genus Thermococcus_B; species Thermococcus_B paralvinellae_A. The sequence continues at coordinate 576 of DQUR01000125.1, forward strand.
ATACTGGCATATTCAATCAGAAGACTGCCCTTCTCAGCACGTTCCGTCTATGCAGGGCTCCAGCAGGTTCATGTCTCCCTTGAAGAGGCCTCAATGAACCTTGGAGCAAGCAGGTGGAAGACGATAACCAGTATCCTGTTACCGTTGATTTCACTCAACGTCTTCGGTGGTGCAATGCTCAGCTTCGTTTATTCAATGAGCGAGACAAGTGTTGGAATTACGCTGGGTTCGCTCAACATGCAGTACGCTCCGATTACGGCATTTATGAAGGACATCATGATTTCAGCGGCAGGAAGCGCTCAACTGGCCGCAGCGTTGGGTGTGCTGTTAATTACAGTCCAGATACTCTCAATTGTCATTGTGAACATAATTACCAAACAGAGATACGCGTTCATAGGACTAACATGAGGTGAGAAAATTGGTTGAAGTCAGACTTAAGAATATTGTTAAGACCTTCGGGGAAACCGTCGCATTGAAGGGAATTGACCTGCACATAAAGCATGGTGAGCTGTTCACCTTACTTGGTCCTTCAGGATGTGGAAAGTCCACAACGTTGAGGATAATTGCCGGTCTCGACTTTCCGGACAGCGGAAGGATATTCTTTGATGACAAAGATGTTACCTACTTAAGCTCAAGTGAGAGGGGAGCGGTTCTTGTGTTCCAGAACTATGCCCTATGGCCTCACATGACGGTTTATGATAACATAGCATATGGACTCAAAATCAAAAAGCTTCCCAAAGATGAAATTGACAGAAAAGTTAAGTGGGCACTGAAACTTGTCAAGCTTGAAGGCTTTGAGGACAGATACCCCACCCAGCTCAGCGGTGGTCAGCAGCAGAGGGTTGCAATAGCGAGGGCCATAGTTGTTGAACCCAAGTTACTTTTACTTGATGAGCCACTTTCAAACCTTGATGCAAAGCTCAGACTCGAGATGCGCTCGGAAATCAGGAGGATACAGAGGGAGCTTGGCATTACAGTCCTTTACGTTACACACGATCAGGAGGAGGCAATGGCGATAAGCGATAGGATAGCGGTAATGAACGTTGGAACCGTTGAGCAGGTCGGAACCCCGAAGGTTCGTGGGCAAGATAAACTTAATTCCAGCAAGGGTTGTTGAGAGATCTGGAGACAGGGTCACGGTGGAGTTTGAACACTTCAGGCTTGAAGGATTATCTTGCAAGAGCGACAAAGTTGTTATCGTTATTGGGCTAGAGCACATTACGTTGGAATGTTTGGAGAAACCAGAATCATCGCAAGAACCATAAACGGACGTTAAAAGTTTAAGGCCTCAGGGATCGGTTACCTCCTACATAAACATCCTTCATCCTGCCAAAGCAACTCTGACTTCCTTCTTGGGGGTGGGGATATGAAGGCTTTGGAGTTATTTGAAGAGGGTAAAGTCTATGAGGTACTCCTGATAACAAAGTCAAATTTGACTCCCGTTGGAGTAGTCCGAAAAGGAAATTATTTTTATTTCAAGCTTTTTGAAGGAAAGAGCTTTTATGATATCAAGGGGCAACCTTTTGGGGTTATGCACATCACACAGGATGTTGAACTTCTTGTAAAAGCCGCGCTGAACATTCCAGTTGAGCTTGAATTTGAGGATGCAAGGAAGATACCACTGAAAAAAATCAAAAATTTAAGCTGGATTGAGGGCAGGGTAGAATTTGAAGAGAGTGAAATTGAAGATGAGCTCGGAAGGAGCAAAGTGCTAAAATGCAAATTCATCCCGCTCTATGGTGAAATAATTCCTTCAATTGCAAAACCTATCAGCAGGGCGGATTACATTCTGCTTGAGATGGCCATTAATTTAACACGACTGCTTGTTGCATCAAAGAGAAATAGGGCTGAACAGGAAATCTATTCAAAAATCCTGCATGGTTACAGGAAATATAAAAGATTGGGTGGAAAAAGTGAGCTTGC
>DQUR01000222.1 GCA_015662175.1 Thermococcus paralvinellae
AGCAAAACAACATCTTCAACGCCAAGCTTTGCCAGATGATAGGCAATTGAAGTTCCTGTGCTTCCGCCCCCGATAACAACAACCTCAGCCTTACTCTTCATCCCCATCACCCTCCATCTCACCAACCAATACCCCAGCTGGAACGGGCCTTACGGGTATTCTCGTTGCAGGGAGGTTAATCTCATCCGGTTTTTTGCCGGTTTTCCTTGCGAGGATTGAAACAACCATCGGGATGCAGGTTCTTCCCTGACATGGACCCATCCCAATCCTTAAAAGTCTCTTTATCATTTCGATGTCAGTAATCCCCTGGTCTATTAGAGCTTCGATTTCTTCCTGAGTTACATCATTACAGCGACAAATTATCCTCTCGGTCATTTTCTCACCACCTTCACGGCCCTGACATCCCAGGCGAGTTCAATTGACATTTCCACCGTTATCACTGGGGTATCCCCCCTGCTCTTTTCCCTTGGCACCACCGTTATCACTTTTCCCTTTCCAACTTCTTCCCCAACCCTGTTGAGCAGGATCACTTCCTCACCAACCTTTGGAACTGGTAACAATTCGTGTGGCATGGTCACTCTAGCCTTATCACCGATGTAGTGAATCATGAAGAAAGCCAAGCCAGGACAGATTTGCACACACAAAGAACAGCCAATGCATTTCTCATAATCAACGATCGGAATTGCATTTGGATTTTCCATAAGAACAGCGTTTGTGGGACAGATTTCCTTACACGGTGTGCAGGGGATTTCTTGAGGACATTCCGGGATAGCAACGGGCCCTTTCCTCAGGCGCTTCTCGCTTGGAAGTTCTATAACCTGCTTGAGCTCCTCGACTGTTATGAATCCCTCCCTAAGGTAGTGTGGGATTTCACTCATTCTACCACCACCTTCTTAATACCCTCAATAACCCTCCTACCAAATGGCCCAGCCCTAAACTCATCAAGATCCTTCTGGGCTTTTTCTATTTCTTTGAGCCATTCTGGTGAGGCAACGCCAATTTCTAAGGCTGCAGATATCCCGGCTATTTTACCTTCAAGCATTGCCGTTGTTGCCTCCTCAATTCCCGCTGAATCTCCTGCAACAAAGATCCCCCTAATTGTCGTTTCCATCCTTGAATCCCTAATCACCACGTGCCCTCCAAGCTCCGGGACGTATTTAATCTGACAGCCGACCTGGTGGAGGAGTTCTATGCTTGGTCTCAATCCAACTGCCAGAGCAATTACATCTACATCAAATACCTTCTCGGTTCCCGGAATGGGTCTCCATCTCTCGTCAATTTGGGCAACAACCGCTCTCTCAACCTTCTCTTTCCCTTCGGCTTTAAGAATCGTATGTCTCGTCAGAATTGGGACGCCCAATCTCCTAACCTTTGCTGCATGAACAAAATAACCCCCAATATTTGGCATGGCCTCAACTATGGCCTTTACTTCAACTCCAGCTTGGATCAGCTGATAGGCCAGGATTAATCCAACGTTCCCGGCTCCAACAATGAGAACCCTATCTCCCGGTTTGACTCCATACGTGTTCATTAATGTTTGAATGGCCCCTGCTCCATAAACGCCCGGTAAGTCATTGCCCTCAAAAGGTATCATCCTCTCCATTGCCCCGGTTGCCACGATAACTGCTTTTCCCCTAAACTCAATGAGCTCTTTATTCTTCCTAACACCAACAACAAGCTTTTCATCCCCCTCCTGGAGAAGCATTATCGCCGAAGTTTCGAGGAAGATATTAATGTTCTCTCGTTCTCTAACCTCTTCCTCTAAAATCTCTGCTATCCTAATACCCCTAACTCCCGCAAACTGTTCCCTCTTTCCGAAGAACTTATGTGTCTGTTTTACCAGCTGACCCCCAAGCATTGGGTTTTCATCCAGAAGGACTACCTTAGCCCCGGCATCGGCAGCGTTTATTGCTGCCATTAAACCCGCTGGACCACCGCCAATAATTATAATATCTCCAGAACCTTTTTTTGCCTCCTTCCATTTTGGGGGCTTTGCATCTTTGGGCAGTTTTGGTTTCTCCCGTTGCATTCTTATCTCCATACCGTCCTCAACGAGGGTTATACAGGTTCTTACGTTTGGGATTCCATTCACTGTCATTAAACACGAAGCACACTTACCAATTGCACAGAATAAGCCACGAGGTCTGTGTTTGTTGGGGGTGTATGATAGTACCCTTATACCTGCAGCATGCAATGCCATAACTATCGTTTCTCC
>DQUR01000229.1 GCA_015662175.1 Thermococcus paralvinellae
AGTCCTTGAGAAGTTTATTCCTTAACTCCCTCTTGAACTCATTGGATTTTGGGAGATAAGGTATTAGTCTGGTGGTCTCGTAATAGTTGTATTTCCCGTTTCCGAGAGGATAGCGGTGTTTAGCCTTTTTCTCTTTCCATACGATGTTATCCTACACTTAATTGAAAGCCAACAATTCAAATCTAGAATCAGGAAGATGGTACACCTTGGGAGCCTGTATAAAAGCAAGCGTTTCGTGGAAAATTGACCCGATCAAAATATTCAAAAAGATGTGAAAATCTGCAATGACAATAAAACTTGTCGTATCGGGATTTAAAGCCTAGAGCTGAATACATAAATAAAGCTGGAAACCCTTAATGATAATTCTGGAGGTTCAGTGCATTTCTTTGGGTGATCTAATCTTCTCTTATAATCCAACGGATGCACTAACTCATACTCAGAGCTCATATCCCGCTAAGGAGGGAGTAATGTAAGCCTCAATAAATGCCGCAACTAAAAGCAAGAAAATTGCCATACCAAGCATTTTCATCGCTATTCCAAATCCTTTTCTAAATCTCTCCCCAATCGTCCCCTCTCCCTTAATAATCTCCCGATACCATTCAATCCCTCCCAGACCGGCAATTGCAAATGCCGGAATCTCCACAACTCCATGGGGTAGAATTGAGAGCAGGATTTTTATTAGGCTTTCGCCCTGGAGGTATGAGTATTCCACAACGACTCCAACTAAGAAGCCGTTAAAGAGAAGAATTCCCAACGGCACAACACCAAACAACACACCGCCGAAAGCTGCTAAAATCGCAACCCGTGTGTTGTTCAGGAATATCAGTTTGAAAAGGTCAAATTTATCCGGGATTCCGTCAAGCCTGCCACCGAAAATCCGTTTTAAATTTGAGAATAAATTCTCCGCAAATTGTGGGTTTAGAAGGGTAAAGACAACTCCCGCTAAAACTCCAATCAAAAAGGTCCCAAGGAGGACTAAGAAAATCTTACTCTTATTCATTTTCTCCCCTCAACGCATTCTTCAGAGCTATCTTAAAATCTTCAACATTTATGTATGGCATCTCAACGTCCAATCTCGTTGCAAAAAATTCATCAATTATATGCTCAAGCTCCTCAAGTTTATGTCCTTCCAGTTCCCTTTCGAGCTCTTCAACGGTGCTCTCTGGGTATATGAAGAAGTCCCCGGTAATCTTAACGCTCTCCGCAATTCCATCCCTTTCCTCAATTTCAAACCTGATTAAACCTTTCCCCGCTTTGTGTTCTCCAATCCTCTTCATTGTCCTCACGTAGAAATGTAAAGCGGAGAAGTTTTTAAAGGTTAGGCTCAACTCCACGTTAGGTGGTGGTAATGGTTTATGATGATATAAAAGGTGAAATTGGATTAATCCTCAAAAAGAGAATTGGAGAGATGGTTGAAAAAGAAGGGAAAACATGGAATGGTGAGATACCCTTTGACGAGACACCAAGCATGGAGTTTGGTGATTTTGCAACTACTGTTGCCTTTCAGCTGGCGAGAGTTTTTAGAAAAGCTCCCCGTTTGATAGCCCAAGAAATCGTGGAGGGAATTAAGGATGAGCTGCCAGAGTACATATTGAAAGTTGAAGTTGCTGGGGCAGGTTACATAAACTTCTTCCTTGATTATGAAAAATTTGGAAAGCTCACCATAAAGGAAATCCTCACAAAGGGAGAAAATTATGGAAAAAGCAACACTGGAAGAGGTAAGAAGGTTATTGTGGAGCACACCTCGGTGAATCCAACTAAACCGCTTCACATGGGGCATGCAAGGAACTCAATCCTTGGAGATACTATGGCAAGGGTCATGAGAGCTTTGGGATATGATGTTGAGGTTCAGAACTACATCGATGACCTGGGAATTCAGTTTGCTCAAGTTTTATGGGGTTATCTAAATCTAAAGGAGGAGTTTGAAAAAATAAAAGCTGAGCTTGAAGAAAAGGGCATAAAGGAAAACGTCATGGACCATGTTCTCGGTCTGCTCTATGTTGAGGTTCACAGGAGAATGGAGAACAATCCAGAAGTTGAGAAGGAAATCAGAGAGCTCATGAAGCAGCTTGAAGAAGGGGATGGTGAAATAGCGGAGCTTGGAAGGAAATTGGCGGAGGAAGTCGTTAGAGCCCAAATGCAGACCACATACCGCCTGAACGTTGCCTATGATTTGCTCTCGTGGGAAAGTGACATAGTAAGGAGTGGTATCTTTGAGAAGGCTTATGAAAAAATGGAGCAAAATGAGCACTTTGAATGGGCCAGGGAAGGCAAATACAAAGGGGCATTCATAATGAGGCTTGGTGACCTCTTCCCGGACATGGAGAATCCGGACATGGTCCTTATAAGGAGTGACGGAACCGCAACATACACCGGAAAGGATATAGCATACCACATGTGGAAGTTCGGGCTTGTGGATGCTGATATGCTCTACAAGGTCTGGGACAGGATAGTTTTTGAAGGAAGGAAGCATGAGACATGGACAACCGCAAAGGATGGTAAAGCTATGCCCGGGAAATTTGGGCATGCGGACATTGTTATAAACGTCATTGGCGCTGAGCAAAGGTATCCCCAAAAAGTCGTTGCCTATGCACTCAAACTTTTGGGATATGAGAGCGCTTACAGAAACTTCCATCACCTGGCTTATGAGCACGTGGTAAGGCCAGAAGGTAAGTTCAGCGGGCGAAAAGGAACATGGATTGGATTCACAGTTGATGAGGTTGTAAATGAAGCTATAAAGAGGGCAAAAGAACTTGTTGAGGAAAAGAACCCCAACTTAAGCGGGGAGGAAAAGAGAAAAATAGCAGAGGCCGTGGGAGTTGGGGCCATAAGGTACAACATGCTTAAATATTCCCCAGAAAAGATAATCACATTCCGCTGGGAGGATGTGCTCAACTTTGAAGGTGAAAGCGCGCCCTACGTCCAATACGCACATGCGAGGTGTGCTTCAATCCTGAGAAAAGCTGAGGAGAAAAAACTCACGTTGGAGCCTGAGAAGCTCCTGAAGAATGCAGACTTCTCAAAACTCGACAGAAAAGAAAGAGAACTGATAAAACTGCTCTCAAGGTTCCCGGAGATTGTTAAGGAAGTGGGAACTGAAATAAAACCACACCTCCTGGCCTGGTATGCCAATGAAGTTGCAATGGCATTTAACAAGTTCTACATGGCACTGCCGGTGCTTAAAGCAGGAAGGGGAATACTTGAAGAGCGCTTATTACTGGTTATGGTAACAAAGCAAGTCCTAAGGAATGTGCTTGATTTAATGGGAATAGAAGCTCCAGAAAGAATGTGATTGTCCATGACTCTCACTCTACTTTTTCTTCAAGATCATTACAATCCCACAGGATATCAGTAGAATAGAGCATAATTTTTTAGGTTTGGATGCTGTCTTAGCTCTGCATATATAATGCATTCTTCACTTCAATCAAGTGCTCACCTTCAAGCCGGCAGGAATAGGTGGTGAATTTTCCAATTTCTTTTCCATCAATTTTGAGCAGAAAAGGCACATCCGAGGTTAATTTTAATGAAATGTCTCCCTTCAAATAAAGGGCATCCGTAAATCCATTGTTTTTATTCAATATCATTTGTTCATGTGACCCATACCTGCTTACATGCATCGGATATAACGTAAGAAGGAACATCAGATACAGGATACCACTCAATAGGAGTGATATACCAAGGAGCTTTTTCATACCTCCACCCTTTTTAATTATCATCGTTTCCCCATATAACTTTTACTCAAAAATTAAGTATTCTGGAAAAACCCTATGGGGTGATGCTTACACTGGTTATCAAAAGCATGTGATAAACGATAAGAAAACAGGGGTAGATAAAAGAATACCAGTCTCATTGAAGCTTGTACCTTAAGAATGCTCCCAATCCACCGAAGGCTTTATAGAACTGCTGCCCTTCCTCCGTGTCAAGTGAAATGATCTCAACGTTGGCTCCTATCTCTTCCGCCATTTTTATTAGCTCCTCTGCAACGTCCCATTTTTCAAAGTCTATGTTCTGACTCCCACACTTTGGACATGTCTTAACCTTCTTCTTATAAACTTCAAACTCCTGTTCGCTCATCGTTTTAAGCTCTTCCCAGCCACAGTTATTACACTTAGCCTTGACCCTAACTTTGTCGTACCCTTCACTTATCAACAGCGTATCAGCGGCTCCGAGTTCCAAGGCCTTCCTGACCTCCTTTTCACCATAGGCTATCAGCCCGGTATCTTTAACAAGGTGCCTGAAGAAATCCTGAACAAGTTTTTTCTCCCTGATTGCTTCATGTTCTGATAGAATGTCACTTGCCTTTTCAACGAGTTCCCTCAGTCCGTATTCCCCATGATAGCTGATATCAACCACTCCAATTACCTTTTTCCTAAGCTCGTGATGGAGGTAGTCCCCTTCAACGAACTCTTCTTTCGTTGGTCCGGGGCCACCGATGATAATTCCCTTGAGCTCTCCCTTTTCTAAGAGGGGAAGAAATACCTTATTGGCGTGTTCTCCAATTCTTTTCATGAATCCGTGAGTTTCCTGCTCTCTAATTCTCTCATACCTCCTTGCAGACTGACCACCTGCCCTTGTCTTTCCCGGAACGTTGGATGTGAGCTCATCAACAACCTCAATTCTCTTCCCTCTAAGGATCCCTATGGTTGCCTCGTTTTTTTCAACGGTTATGAGCCCGTAAGCTTCTTTAACTCGGAGCATCTCTTCCAGAGGTTCAGTGATAAATGTCTGATCACATCGATAAAGCCTGACGTTCAGAGGTTCTGGTGGGACAATGGCAAATACCCTAATGTCACTAACACCCTCCTGCTCGCTCACGTTTCCGACAAACAGAGCCAGCCCAGTTGGGGGAGTATGTTTGTAGAGTTTTAAATGTTGCATTGCTCTTTCCAAAGCTCCAAGGACATTCTTTCGAGTTGATTTTGACTTGATATTCTGGGCAGTTCCATACTCTTCCCTAAGCTGTTGCATAACTTTATTCAAATCATAACCTGCAGGAATATATAGGGAGACGAGCTCAGTTGCCCGTCCTCTAAATTTTTTCAATTCCTCAACCTTTTTTTTCAATTCATACATTTCAGCTGAAGTGTAAGACATGAGCATCACCTAAAACCGCTCTCGCTAACGACTTAAAGGAGATTGAATTTATAAAAATTATGCGACAGTATTAGCAAAAGGAAAACTCCAATAATTCCTTCCACAGC
>DQUR01000047.1 GCA_015662175.1 Thermococcus paralvinellae
TCACCGAGGAGCTTGAGAGAGAGCTTGAAGACCTGAAAAAATTTACGTCAAATAATCTAGCAAGCTCCTCACCTTAATCTTCCTCTTCAACGCGTCACAAACTTCTCTCCCATCAAAATCAGGGGAATACTCAACACCAAGCTCGTTAAGGAAGAATTTCATTATCTGAAAGTCATTATCTGAAAGGCGTATTTTGACTTGTTCCCTTCCATTTCTACAGCTATGAGGGCTTACCACGATTTCCAATATTATATTAAAATTCAATCTCACACCCAAATCCACATCAATAAAGCTTATCTTTTCTTGTGTTTTGAATTTTTTCACAAGAGCATTTGGAAATCTTGATTTCAGCTTTTCTATAAGCTTTATCGCCCTCTCATACTGCTCTTCAGTGAGCTCAGCCTTGAGCCTAACCCCCTCAAGGATCATGCTCTCACCCACGAGAGAAATCTAAAAAATCCTTATAAACTCTGCATCACTTAAATAGCCCATTAGAGGGTGAAAAAATGAAGGCGATTTATAGAGAAATGTGCCCAAACTGTGAGGATAGAATTAGTGATGAACGCCTGTATAAGAAGCATCCGTGTAATGTCTGTCTCGATGAGGAGATTCAAGCTGGGATTTACTTTGATTTGATAACAGGCATTAGAGAAGCCCTCAAGCTGAGGGGAACGCTAAAACGCTGGGAGGAAATTTACAGACTTGAGAAAAAGCTGAGGGAAATTGAAGAGTTCTTTGAGAAGGCCACAGGTTTTAACCTCTGGAGCGCGCAAAAAACATGGGTAAAGAGGCTAATCAAAAACAAGAGCTTTTCCATAATAGCCCCAACGGGTATGGGAAAGAGTGTTTTTGGCTCATTCATGGCACTGTATTATGCCAAAAAGAAAAAGAAAAGCTACATAATTTTGCCAACAACGCCACTTGTGATGCAGACAATCAAGAGGGTGAGAGCATTTGCAGAGAAGGCTGGCGTTGAAATCAACCCTGCCTATTACCACGGTGGTATGAAGAAGAAGGAAAAAGAGGAGATGACCGAAAAAATCGCGAATGGAGATTTTGACATCCTCATAACCTCAGCCCAATGGCTCGCGAGGAATTTTGATGAAATGCTTAAGGACAAAAGGTTTGACTTCATTTTTGTTGATGACGTTGACGCATTTTTGAAAGCCTCGAAGAATATTGACCGCTCCCTCATTCTGCTTGGCTTTACAGAGGAGGTAATCCAGAAGGCCTGGGAGATTATAAGACTGAGGAAGCAGATGGCAAAGTTCCTCAATGGTAACAGTCCGGACAAGCAGGAGCAACTCAACGAACTTAACAAGCAGATTAACAAGCTTGAGAGAGAAATAAGAAAATTCAAGCGCGAGAATAAAATCGGAGTATTGATTGTGGCCTCGGCAACCGGAAGCGCAAGGGGGGATAGGATAAAGCTCTACCGTGAGCTTCTGGACTTTGAGGTGGGGAGTGGGAGGTCGGCGTTGAGGAATGTTGTTGATAGCTATCTCTTCCCGGAGAAACCAGTCGAGCAACATGTTGAAGATCTCTTAGCAAAGCTTGGCAAGGGAGGATTGATTTTTGTCCCGATTGATCAGGGAATTGACTATGCAGAGAAGCTTACACGGTACCTTCAAGATAAGGGCTTCAAGGTTGAGCTCGTCTCTGCAAAAAATAAGAAGGGCCTTGAAAAGTTTGAAAACGAGGAGATTGACTATTTGATCGGTGTTGCGACCTATTATGGGACCATAGTTAGGGGATTGGATTTGCCACACCTGATTAGATATGCAATCTTTACAGGCGTGCCGAAATTTAGGTTCAGCCTCGATTTGGAGCAACCCACAATCTACAGGGTTTTGGGGTTGATGAGTGAAGTCATGGAATTCCTTGATGATGAGGATAGAAGGGAAGGCGAAAGACTGTATGCCCGCTTAAGGCGTTTGATTAGGAACATTCCACAGTTTGAACTGATGAAAATTGAAGAGGCGTTAGCTGAAGGTCTACCCTTAGAAGGATTCCACAATCATGTTCTTGAAGTGTTTAAACAGTGTGTTGAGTTCTTGAGGAGAGTTCTAAAGAAAGAAGAAGTGCTCAAGCGCATAGAGGAAGATCCATTTGTCAGCCTTAAAGAGGAGGAAGGGAAATGGTACATTGAGATCCCAGACGTGAGAACATACATCCAGGCAAGCGGAAGGACTTCCCGTCTATTCGCCGGTGGAATTACAAAGGGTCTCAGCGTGATAATAGTTGATAACGAGAAGGTCTTTAATGGCTTGAAGAGGCAGATGAGATGGCGCTTTGCAGAATTTGAGATGAAGCCATTTGAAGAGCTCAACCTCGAGGAGCTTCTCAGGGAGATAGACGCTGATAGAGAAAAGGTCAAGCTAATTCTTGCTGGGAAGATAAGTGAAAAAACGAAGGACTTGGTTAAGTCTGCCCTTATGATAGTTGAAAGCCCGAACAAAGCCAGAACAATAGCCGGCTTCTTCGGGCAACCAAGCAGGAGAAGGATTGGCGATCTGGTGGCATATGAAGTCAGCATAGGCGATAGGATGCTGACGATTTTGGCAAGCGGGGGACATATGTTCGACCTCGTTACAACGGAAGGCTATCACGGTGTCCTCATGGAGGAGAGGGATGGAAAGCTTTACTTCATTCCGGTCTATGACACAATAAAACGCTGTAGGGACTGTGGTCATCAGTTCGTTGACTGGGAAGAGAGGGGAGTCTGTCCAAGGTGTAGCTCAAGGAATGTCAGAGATGCCCTCGAGAATGTAACTGCAATGCGTGAAATAGCTCAGGAGGTTGATGAAATTCTCATAGGGACTGACCCAGATGTCGAGGGAGAAAAGATTGCATGGGACATCAGGAATGTCCTGAGCCCCTACACACCGAACATAAAGAGAATCGAGTTCCACGAGGTTACAAGGCCGGCCATATTGAAAGCATTGAATGAGGCAAGGGACGTTAATGAGTTCAGGGTTAATGCCCAGCTGGTGAGGAGAATAGAGGACAGATGGATTGGGTTCGAGCTCAGCCAGAAACTGTGGGAGGTATTTGAGAACAGAAATTTATCAGCGGGTAGGGTTCAAACACCGGTTCTTGGATGGGTGATACAGAGATACAGGGAGTTCGTTGAGAGCGAAACCGACTTCATTGCGCTAACCCTGGAGAATGGCTTAAATGTAACCTTAGAAGGTGTCAAAGAGGAGATTGAAGAGGTAATCGTTGAAGATGTTCAGATTGAGGAGAGGGAACTCAATCCATTCCCGCCGTATACCACGGATACAATGCTTCAGGATGCTTCAAGATTTTTGGGATTTTCCGCTCCCTATGCAATGCAGCTGGCACAGGATCTTTTCGAACTCGGTCTTATCACCTATCACAGAACCGATTCAACCCGTGTCAGCAACACGGGTATTGAAGTTGCAAGGGAATACATCAGGGAAGAAATTGGGGAGGAATACTTCGCCCCGAGGAAGTGGGGTGAGGGAGGAGCACACGAGTGTATAAGGCCTACAAGGCCAATTGATACTGGAAGGTTAATGCAGTTGTTGAGGGATGGTATCATTACCCTTGCAAGGGGACTCACGAGGGACCATTTCAGGCTTTATGATATGATATTCAAACGCTTTATGGCATCGCAGATGAAGGCTGCAAATATCCTCCATGAAAAGGCTGTAATTAATGCAAAAATAGCCAGAACTGAAATTGAAGGGTATATTGAGATGATCTTTGATGGCTGGACTAAGTTAAGGGCACCGCCACTGAGGAAACTGCCAAAACTTGAGAAAGGGCAGAAACTTAAGGTCGTTGAGATTAAGAAATGGAGAGCTTCAAAGGTTCCCCTCTATACCCAGGGTGATCTAATCGCCTTAATGAAGGAGCGCAAGATTGGAAGGCCCTCAACTTATGCAAAGATTGTTAAGACACTCCTTGACAGGCATTACGTCATCGAGACAAGGGGAAGGAAGAAGCTGATCCCAACGGAACTTGGGACTAAAGTCTACCACTACCTTATAAGTAAATACAGGGAACTTGTAAGTGAGGAAAGGACGAGGCAACTTGAAGAGCTTATGGACCTGGTGGAAGAAAATAAGGTGGATTATCAGGAAGTACTGAACAATATGTATGTAGAGATTAAACAATACATTTTAAAGTGATTTTGTGCTCTTTTTATCTATACTGCTACCTTAACCAAAAAATTTAAAATTAAGGTAGAGTAAAATCTTTGTATGTTGATGCAATAGAGGTAAAATCAGATGGAGTTATGTTTAAATAAGATGCTTAAATAAGATGCAAAACTAATAGGGTTAAAAAAGTTATATACCCTAAGCTCGCATATGTTTTAACAAAAATATGGTGGTGGTAAAAATGGCAAAAGATAGAATGGTAGAACTCTTACAAGAACATTTTGAATTGAACTTATATGAGGCAAGGGCATATGTTGCCTTAGTTGCGTTTGGTGTCCTTACTCCAGCAGAGCTAGCAAGTGTTTCCGAAGTTCCAGCACCAAGGACTTACGATGTGTTGAGGAGCCTTGAAAAGAAGGGTTTTGCAATCAGCCAACCGGGCAAGGTAAATAAATACAGGCCAGTACATCCCAAGAGTATCCTTGAAAAGTTCATTGCGGATTGGCAGGAAAGGGTTAAGGAAGAGCTTGAGGCTAAGAAGAAGGCCAAAGAGGAACTGCTTGAACTCATGACCCCATTGATAGAGACAGAAATTCCGAAGTATGGTGTTGAAAGGGTTTGGGTTGTTAGGGGAATTAGGAACTCAACGCTCAAGACAAAAGAAATGCTTGAGGGAGTTCAAAAGGAGATGCTCCTTGCTGATGATGGTTATATAGCAATAAACCTCGAAGATGATATCATTAAAGCTATTGACAAAGGTGTTACAGCCAAAATTGTTGTTACCAAACAGGTACTTCCAAGACTACAATCATCAAAGCTCATGGACTACTATAAGGACGGCAAACTTGAGCTCAAGGTTATTGATAGCCTTGAACTGCCAATGTTAATCTGCGATGAGGAGGTATTCTTTGCATTGGAGGACATGGCTGCCAGATACTTCAACTATGAAACCCAGGTCTGGATTAAGGACTTCAGGGTTGTTAATCTCTTCAAAGGGAAGTTTAATGAATACTGGCAGAAGGCAGAAAAAGTTTAATGTCTTTTCTTTTTTTTATCCGAGATTTCCCATCATTCACCTTCCAGCCTTTTATACCTTTCCATGATGTCTATTATCCTTTCCATAACTTTTAAGTGCTTTTCAAGTTCTTCAATATCGTTGGGCAAACTGTTTGCTAACGTCTTTAGCTTTTCCATTAGTATTTCCTCAATGTCCTTAAGTTCCGCTTTTTTCTGCTTTCCCCGATGCTCACACACCGGGCAAAAAACTCTTCCATTGAGCTCAAAAAGGGGAGAGCCACATTTGGGGCAGTGTTTATCGAGCATCTTTGCCCCTGAAAGTAGAAGAGGGGTTATTATTTTTCTGATCTCCTCATCGCTCAACGCCATCTCACTCACCACTCAGCAGTTGAAACACATCAATTAATGCCCTCTTACCCATGCGTGAACGCTTTATCCTGTCCGAAATCTCTGCTATGTCAAACGCCACAATTTTAAAGTTCTTTTTAATCCTTTCGAGGATATGGAGGAGCTCCTCCAGTGTAAGTTCACCATGCTGAAAGCGGGCGATTTTATACTCAGGCAACAAAACATCCAAATCAACGGTAAGATAAATTTCCTCTCCAAGGTATTTCTTTACATCTTTGATTATCTCCTCTATTGAGTGGGTTTTTAGGCTTTTATATGCCTTCCATTTCCCCCCTGTTTTTTTACTCCTTGGTAGAGCGGGAAATATCTTAACCCTCCTTGTCCATAACTTAGTTCCTTCTGTGGTGGGTATCATCAAAACCGGTCCTATAACGGAGGCTTTCTCAATTATTCTTTTTTCGAGAGCGTATGCAAGCCAAGAGCCATGGTCCAGATAATCGTGCATTAAGTCAGTGTGAGCATCTATACTTATAAGTGCCCCTGGTTTAAGCTTCTGAACTATACCATAGGTCGTAAGGTGCTCCCCAATTATATATGCCCTGTCAACAGGCAACCTCTCAGGGAGTAGCTCAATTGTGTTTGACTCAACGATCATGTATTCATCGATGAGCTTATTCCTCCTCAGGAGATTGAGAGCATACATGACACCCTCTCTGTTTGGTTTTTCTCCAAACGGAATAAACGTAACCATTGCAACTCCCAGAATTTAATCCAGGGAACTCTTTTTAAACTTAGTCCATTAACTCCCGGCCATTATTACAAGTTTTTTGTCAAAAACTTGAGAGTTAAAATTAAAAAGTGTGCGAATTGATGTTGGAGTGATTAAAAATTTGGAGGAGTTCAAGATGATTTTACAGGTTGCACTGGATTTAACCGATATTGAGCAGGCTATTTCTATAGCAGAAAAAGCTGCTCGTGGTGGCGCTCACTGGCTTGAGGTTGGAACCCCCCTCATCAAAAAGGAGGGAATGAGAGCGGTTGAACTTATGAAGAGGCGCTTTCCAGACAGGAAGATAGTCGCTGACTTAAAGACCATGGACACCGGAGCCCTTGAGGTTGAAATGGCAGCGAGGCATGGGGCAGATGTTGTCTCAATTCTTGGTGTTGCCGATGATAGGACGATAAGAGACGCCCTCATGGTGGCAAGAAAGTATGGGATCAAAGTTATGGTGGACCTAATAGGCGTTAAGGACAAGGTCAGGAGAGCAAAAGAGCTTGAGGAGATGGGGGTTCATTATATCCTTGTCCACACAGGAATAGACGAGCAGGCTCAGGGAAAAAGTCCCCTTGAAGATTTAGAAAAGGTCGTCAAAGCAGTTAAAATTCCAGTTGCAGTTGCTGGAGGATTGAACTTGGAGACGATTCCCAGGGTTATTGAGCTGGGAGCAACTATAATCATCGTTGGAGGGGCCATAACCAAAGCAGAGGATCCGGAAGAGGTAACAAGGAGGATAATCGACCTCTTCTGGGGCGAATACATGCAGACGATAAAAAAGGCAATGCATGACATAACTGAACACATTAACCACGTTGCAGATGCCCTCAGACTTGATGAGGTTAGGGGACTGATAGACGCAATGATCGGGGCCAACAAAATTTTCATATACGGAGCCGGGAGAAGCGGATTGGTTGGTAAGGCATTTGCAATGAGACTGATGCATCTTGACTTTAACGTCTATGTTGTTGGTGAAACAATAACCCCGGCATTTGAAGAGGGCGATCTGCTTATAGCGATAAGTGGAAGCGGTGAGACGAGAACGATAGTGGATGCCGCCGAGATTGCAAAAAATCAGGGGGGAAAGGTTGTTGCAATAACATCATACAGAAACTCAGCACTTGGCAGGCTGGCCGATGTTGTGGTTGAAATTCCTGGAAGGGCTAAGACAGACGTCCCGACAGATTACATAGCGAGGCAGATGTTAACCAAGTATAAGTGGGTGGCTCCTATGGGAACTTTATTCGAGGACTCAACGATGGTATTCCTGGATGGTGTAATCGCACTTTTAATGGCAACATTTCAGAAGACCGAAAAGGATATGAAGAGGAAGCATGCGACCTTAGAATAGGTGTTGTCATGGTTTCCTTTACCCATATTTTTGTGGGAATTGGCAACAGCGGAATTAGAGTGATAAAAAATATGAATATGGATATACCCAACGCCATTGGGGTAACCCTTGACTCTTCTTACTATCTCCTTGGCAGAAGGAGGCCCTCCTTTGTGAAGCAGATTAGGGATTTTTTTGGTAATCTTAATGATGACACAATAATCTGGGTTATATTTGAGGATAAGCCGATTAACATTAAAATTGTAAACCTAATCAATGATAGCCTGCCAAGAAAGGTGATTCGCTTAGCTTACGTTCTCTCACCCTACAGAGAGCTCGTCTATGAGGGAAAACCTGAGTGGGCCAGTAACTTTGAAACCGTCTTCTATGATTCTCTCTCGGAGTTCTTAAATGACTACACCTCAGTACCTTTGGAAGATGCCTTCAATAAGGCAAGTGAGCAGATTGGCATCATGTTTTCGAAGCTTTACCATTACCTCGAAAATCAAATGCTTGTTAACGTTGACTATGCTGATCTATTTAACATGGTAAAAGGTGGTAACGTTGGAATACTAAGGATTTTAAGGGAAGTGGACTTTGAGTGGAACTGGGGGATGTGGGATAGGGGATTGATAAACATAATGGTCGGTAAAAATGTTCCTCTAAAAAGTGCTCACGAGATTTTGAAGAGGTTTCAACACCTCCTAAAGGAGAAGGATATAATATGGGGCATCAGGACAAATGAAGAGCTCGAAAATGAGATAGAGATACTGGCACTTTTAATCAAGAGGTGGTCAAATGGAGGCAATCCTGTTTGACTTAGATGAAACGCTTCTAACGGAAAAGCCATTGGTGGCATTCTTCCTTCCCCAGATCTATGAAAAAATCGCAAAAAAACTTGGAATTGATAGGGAAAGTGCCAGAATCAGATTTCTCCGGGAAGTGATGAGCCGAAAAAATACCTACGAGTGGCATGACTGGAACTTTTTCTTCAGACTTTTCAACCTAGATCTGAGGTATGAGGAACTTCTAACTGCTTATCCCCATAAGATTCGTGTATTTCCAGACGTAATACCAACTTTAGAATGGCTAAAAGAAGAAGGATACAGACTTGGCATTATCACAAGTGGGCCCAAATATCAAAGGCTCAAGCTCAGGATAGCGAAACTCGATAATTACTTTGACGTAATCGTTACAAGGGATGACCTGAAAACAGTAAAGCCCGATCCCAAAATATTTCTCTATGCCTTAGAAAAGCTTAAAGTTGAACCGGATGAAGCAATGATGATCGGGGATAGTCTTGAGCAGGACGTTTACGGTGCAAAGAGTGTTGGTATGGTTACCGTCTGGATAAATAGAAGTAATGACAAGGGTTATAACTTTGCCGATTATGAGATCAGAACGCTTCATGAATTAAGAAAAATCCTGGAGGGTTTAGAATGAGGGAGGTATTCAAAAAAGAGGGGATCTTTGTTGAGTATGAAGAGAAGGTGGTTGAACTTGAGAATGGTGATAAGCTGGTTCACACACAGGAAAAGCCGACAAAACTCTGGTGGGAGCTGAAGGAAGCACTCAAAGGGAAGAGGGTTAGAGTAGTGGTATACGAAATCGAGGAATGAGGAATGATAGCCCACATCATAAATACTGACGTCTACGGCAGGGGAATTTTGAAGGTCTATCTGGAGTATCGCCTTCAGAATTTCGATTTTTTGAAAAATGCCGCAAAACTGCTCTTGGATAATTCAGAGAAGGTTTTGATTGTCTCAAGCTTTCCAATTCCTCCAATGAACATCTGTGAAACTGACGGGCCTCTGGGAGCTCTGGCACTATACAAAGCTGTTGAGAGGATTGGAGGAAAAGCTGAGATCTGGGCACATGGGCAGGTAAAGAAAGCTCTGGAACCTTTTAAGGTAACATTGGTAGAAAATCCTAGAATCGAGAGTTATTCTATTCTTGTAAGTGTGGAAACCGCCGGGAGAAGTAAAGACGGGAATTATTACTCAATGAGCGGGCTCAAGGTGCTAACCCCTCCATTTGATGAGCTCTTTTTGAAAGCAAGGGAGATCGGTGTTCCCACCATCGGGATCGGTGACGGTGGCAACGAGATAGGCATGGGGAATATTAAGCATCTCATTGAAAAGTACATTCCTCTCGGAGAAAAGATTGCAACTATTGTTGAAACCGATGAACTCATAGTTTCAGCTGTCTCCAACTGGGGAGCTTACGGATTGGTTGCTCAGGTTTCACTTGAAATTGGAGAGAATCTTCTGAAGGATTGGAATGAACGAAAGAACCTAATGACTATGGTCTCTGCCGGATTAATTGATGGCATAGTTAAGAAACCTGTTATGAGTGTTGATGGATTAAGTGTTGAAATTCATGAAAAAATCGTTGAGCTTTTAAAGGAGACGGTGAATCATCAGCTTTAGCCAGAATTCGGGTGATTGCAATGAAAATTGAAGACTTCATAAAAGATGAGAAAAGCTTGGATCTAATCAGAAAGGCTGAAGAATTTGCCAGAAGCTTTTTTGAGGGGGAAGGCACCCACGGATTTTCCCCCTGCTTTCAAGGGGCCTTGCGATATCATGGAGGAGAGCAGCTAAGGCTAAAACCTCCAGATCTGCACCCTCTTTTTCTCCAATGTGCATGCAGAGTGCGAGGACCCTTTCAGTGTGTGAAAATCCGTGGGTGCCTTCCCCCTCAAAAAAGCTTCTGGCAA
>DQUR01000068.1 GCA_015662175.1 Thermococcus paralvinellae
AGCATAGTTGTTGATGACGGAAAAAGAAAGTGGAAGATTGGTGGTCTTGGCAGTTACTTTGAGGATATCGAAGGGGAGAAATTCATACTCTTGGACTGAACTGAGGGGATAAAAATGAAAATCTTAATGCTTGGATTTGAGTATTTACCAGTCAAGGTCGGTGGACTAGCGGAAGCAATAACCAGTATAGCTGAAACCCTAGCAAAGCTTAGTAATGAAGTCATTGTTTTTACACCGTCGCATGGCTTCAAAGAGGGGGAGGAATATACAAGTTTCAAAATGGATGTCTCCGGCCATATCTGGGACGTTAAGGTCTACGAAAGAAAGCAGAACGGGGTTAGAGTTTTTTCAATCAGTAACACCCTCCTAGACAATCCCGACGTTTATGGTCCCGGATGGGAGGGTATGTTAAGTAAAGCTGTTTACTTTGGGAAAGCGAGCGTTGGGCTGTTGAACAGCATTATAGAGGAAGAAGGAAAGCCGGAGGTAATTCATACTCACGACTGGCACACTGTTTTTGCCGCAGGTCTTTTGAAAAAATATTTCCAGATACCTCTTATTGCAACCATTCACCGTCTGAACAAATCCAAGGTTCCAGCGTACTACTTTCACATGGCTAACTTGAAGGAACTGGCCCCTTATCCGGATATAGACCCAGAGCATACCCTCTGTTATATAGCTGATCTCGTTACGACAGTTAGCAAAAGCTATCTCTGGGAGGAGTGGGCGTTCTTTGGCATGTTTGAGGGTAAGGTAACCCACATCTTCAATGGCATAGCTTGTGACTTTTGGAATGAAGAATTCTTGGAAAATAGAGATTTGCCAAGGGAAGATAGGAGGAAAAAAATACTTGAAAGCCTGGGTTTGAGCGATGGAATTGCCTTCATGTTCATAGGCAGATTTGATAGAGCACAGAAAGGAGTTGATACCCTTTTAAGGGCTATCGAAATTTTAGCGGAAAGTTATCCCCAGGAATTCTCAAGGATGAGATTCATAATCATTGGTAAAGGTGACCCAGAGCTTGAGAACTGGGCACGTTCAATGGAGGCCAAATATCCAAATAACGTAAGGGTCATCACCAGGATGCTCAAGAGGGAGTTTACGAGGGAGCTTTATGGTAGTGTTGATTTTGTCGTGATTCCCTCATATTTTGAGCCCTTTGGCCTCGTGCAGATGGAAGCAATGTGCCTGGGGGCAATTCCAATTGGTTCAGCGGTTGGGGGGATTAGGGACACAGTGGTGAGCCTTGATGAGGACGAGAAAAATGCCACAGGGCTTTTGGTTCCTCCAAGGGATGCTTTTGCTTTGGCTCAAGCGATGCTCAGGATGGCAGGGCTTAGGGAGGAAAATCCGGGGCTAATAGAAAGATTGAGATCTAACGGAAAGAGAAGGGCGAGGGAAGTCTTTACATGGGAAAATGCTTGCAAGCGCTACCTTAAGGCCTATAGAAATGACATAGACAAGGCGATAAGTTTCATAAAATAGAGCATCAAAACCGAGATTAGTCCTCATCGCTCGGGAGCAGTCAAGCTCATCATCTGCCATGTGGATGATAAGAACGGTTGGCTATCATATAGTGGATAGCTTTTTCAAGAGTTCCTTTTCCCTTTTTCTTAATTTGGAAAGTTCCCTTTCATAGCCCGCTATGGCCTTCTCTATATAATCAATAGCCTCCTCTTTGGTGATTTCAATCATAAGGCCTGGAAAACTTCTGAATATTGTCCGCCATTCTGACGAGGACAGGATATCCTTTGCCTGTTCAAGTTCCGCTCTCTTCAGTTCAATACTGGCCATGAGCTGTCTCAACTTTTTAAGCTCGAGTTCGGTGATGTAGTTCTCCATCCCATAACCCCCATTAGGTTAAAAAAAATAAAATAAATCAGGCCTTACCCCTGTTTTTAAGTCTTTCCTTGGTTTCCATGCTCTGTATCTTTTTAAGGAGCTCGTTGACCTTTCTTGTATCCTCTTCAATTTTTCTTAACAGGGCTAGACGCAGGTTCATAAGTGCGTTTATCCTTCTTTCGATGTTCTCCTTGGCCTCATCGATGGTGGCCCCAACTATTATGCCACCACCAATGTCCATTATAACATCGTTGGGGTTCTCAATCTTACCTTTGATGGATATTCCTCCCCCTAGGGGTATGTATATTGACTTACCCTCACCCTTCTCCTTTATATAGGTAAGTGTGGCATCAACGAGTCTAAGGTCGGCTATGGTGGCATCTATCGTACTAACCTGTTCTCTGAGATACTCAATTTCTCCAAGATAACTTCTAAGCTCATCTTGGATTTGTTCTATAGTTACCTTCTTCTCCACCATGGTCATCACCTCCAATATTTTGTTTACATTTTGTATTTAAAAACTTTTCGGCTAAGAATTGAAGATTGATGTCACTTTCATTGACTTATCTTTCACAGGCTATAACAGGCTATAGAGTCCGTTTTTTGAAATTTAGTTTGAATTCTTCCGTTTACTTTGAATCTTTTTCGTTTTCCCACTATTTTTCGAAATATGGATTTTTAGCATAGAGATGAACTAATTTTTGGTGGCAAGAATGAGTAAACCTTTGATGGATGGGTAATGAAGCCATTGCTCAAGGAGCTTTGGAGAGCGAAATTTCTTTTGCAACTGGCTATCCTGGAACTCCTTCAACTGAGATCATTGAAACAATAGCATGCCTCAACCCAGAGATTTTGCTGAATGGGCATATTCCCACGATTAGTGACTCCACGTTCTTTCACAATGGGATACAGCCTTTGGTGGATACTGTTTACTGTGGTGATCCTTGACAACAGAACAACGACAATGACCGAGCACCAGCACACCACCCAAGAACAGGTGGAAGTGAAACGGGAAGGAAATTTAAATAGGAGACATTGGTCAAAGCTCTGGGAGGTTAAACACGTTAAGACCGTTGATCCATACGATTTGAAGGCAACGAGAGAGGTTATAAAAGAGGGAATGCAAGTAAAGGACCAGCAGTTATCATAGCTAAAAGGGAATGCATAATTCCAGTTATCAGGAGGAGAGAAATTGGTGGGCTATCGATAGTAATTGAGGACAAATGTGTTGGCTGTAAAGCGTGTATCTTACTAACAATATCCCTGATGACAACAAAGTAAAAATCGACCCTTTAATCTGTACAGGCTGTGGAATCCGCAACCAGCTTTGTTCGTTTAATGCAATAAAGTTCCCAAGCGAAATGGGAAAATGAAGCTTTTTTATTCTTTCCATACCTCTAGAACCATAAAAGTCCTCACTATCGGATTAGGATAAAGCTCCCAACAAATCCCCTCATTATTGGACTCTATTTCTCCATACAATCCACCTTCTCTGGGATCTAAACTTTCACCGTAGATACTGTTTTCATGAATCTCAATCCCCATGTATTTTGGCAAACCTATCCTAATGCTACCTTCTTTCTTTGCATAATCAACTGCCCATTTTGCTGAATAAATCCCTGCATAGATTTCTGCAATCCTAACGGCCACACTGTTCTTTCCAATTGCCAATATCTCTATCCCAGTATCTTCCCAAAAGCGCTTTGCCAAAGGCTGCAAATCTTTGCTCAACTCATGCCATATTGCTTTTCCTCTATCCGATATCCTTAATGCATCTATCGTTGGATCATCAAGCTTTCTGAGTTCTATCCCACCCAAGCTTGAATCCAGATGAATTACATCCGGTTTAACTTTTTTAGCAAGCGTTATGGCCAAAAACACCTCATCTCTGATTGCTTCCCTTCCACTCAGATCGTAGCTGAAAGGATTGGCATACTTCACTACGCTCATAGTGGCTGTTTTGTAAGGCTTTTCAACGAGCACGGCGGTGGTTGCTATCAGCCCTACTGGTTCATAATTCTCATCCAACACGGCCCCTCCAGTGTCAGCTGAAACTATCCTCATGCTTTCACCTCTCGTTAATTTCTCAGTATAAAAAAGATTGGGAAGTGGATATTTAAAGTAAGTGATTGTATGGGGATGGGAAGAGCATAAAAAGACTAGGATCTCTGAAGCAATTTTATAATATGCGTTATGGACAGTCTCCCTTAGATGCTACTATTTCCTTTATCTTTCCTAATGCTTTTTACGATAGCTTAATCAACGCTTGTTATTTTGGTTTCATTAAGTACTTCCCGATTCGATGTACTCATCGATTTTTCTAAGCATCCCTTTTCCATCTATTACCCTCGCTAATATGTGGGCCCGGGAGCATATAATTATATTATTATCCCGAAAGACCCAAAAGTTAAAAAGCTCCGAAACAATATTTGTTGGTGGGCTTTATGAGGGCAGAGACTTTAGTTTGGAGTGGTGTTATTATAGGTATATTATATATCGCATGGAACACAGTAGCACAATTATTATCCCCGATTTTCTTTGCTGCAGTTTTTACATATGCCGTCTATCCTGTCCATAAACGTCTTTCAAATAGGATCAGTACCAAAAAATCAGCGCTGGTATTAACAGCTCTTTTAATACTTATTGCAATAGTCATAACAGTTGAGCTGATTTTAATATTCAAAAGTGTCCTGATGTCATTCTATGAAGATGTTATTGCATTTATATCTTGGAGCCAGACCCTTGCCCTTCCTTTCGGACTAACCAATGTGATCCAACAATTCTACGAACAATTTACCCCTAAGTTCTCTGAATATATCCTTTCCTATACATTTTCAATCCCACACTATCTTCTTCAGCTTGTAATTTTTATTGTCATGTTCTACTATCTCCTTGTGAACTCTGAAGCAATTAAAAAGCAGATTTTTCTACTTTTACCCAAGGAAAACAAAGAACTGGCAGAAAAATTATTAAAAAAGGCAGACCTAACACTTCAGGCCTTAGTTAGGGCCTGGCTCCTCCTGAACATAGTCAAAGGAATCTTAATGACAATTGGATTCGTAATATTTGGGGTTTCAGATTTTCCAACGGCTATAATAGCAGGATTTTTGACAATTCTCTTTAGCTTTGTTCCACTCTTTGAAGGCTGGATGGTATGGTTAGCTGGTGCCATATATCTCTTTAAGAACGGGAATTTACTAACGGCAATTCTCCTAGCTGTTTATGGATTTATATTTGTATCTCCAGTTCCAGATTTTACAATAAGGCCAAAGCTCGTTGCAAAAGGAGCCCAGCTCGATGAAGTTATGGTTCTGGTGGGGATGATCGGTGGTGCATGGAGCTTTGGAGTCAAAGGATTGATAATAGGTCCAATAGTGTTGAACCTTGTTGTGGCACTATTAAAAGAATGGAGAAGAATTACAACGTGATTATTTTTGCACCTCTTTCTTTAAGTTCTTTGAGGGCTTTTTCCTCGTCCCCGGGATTTATTCCCTTAATGGCATCTTTTAGAATATATACTTCAAACCCATGCTTTAAAGCATCCAATGCCGTTGCTTTAACACAATATTCTGTCGCAACCCCACAGATGTAAACTTTCTTAATGCCTCTCTCCTTTAAAATTTCTGCCAAATTTGTTCCTTCAAAACCTGAATATGCCTCTTTATCTGGTTTGTCGGCTTTTGAAATTATTATTGCATCCTCTGGAAGTTTCACCACTAATTCAGCCCCTTCCGTATTCTGAACACAGTGCCTTGGCCAAGGACCGCCCTGCTCCTTAAAGCTTATATGGTTTTCTGGATGCCAGTCCCTTGTGGCAACAATTAGAGC
>DQUR01000269.1 GCA_015662175.1 Thermococcus paralvinellae
TGCAAAGGCCATAGTTGATGTCGCCATAAAGCTGGGTGCAAAAATTATTGTCATGCAGAGCGGAAAGACAGGAAGGCTGGATTTAGAAATCGAAGCAATACAACAGCTGGCAGATATGGCGGGCAAGTTTGGAATCAAGATAGCCCTGGAAAACACATTCAGCGTCAAAGATACGCTCTATGTTGTGGACAATGTGGATAGGGAGAACGTTGGCTTTGCTCTGGATGTGGCCCATGCCTTCTTAAGTGCCCAGGGCGATGAGGGCAAGCTCCTCGAGGATGTCAGGCTGGGAACTGAAAAAACAATAATCTTAATGATCCATGACAATTTTGGAAAGCTCACACCTCAGGTAGAGCCGGAAGATGCACTTGCTTATGGAGTAGGTGATTTGCATCTCCTACCGGGTGAAGGCAAGATACCCTTTGGAAAGGTTCTCAAGCTGTTTGGAGAGGTTCCGCTATTACTTAAAGTCAAAGATCCAGACAAATTCGCAAAGTTGCCGGACAAGCAGACATTGATTGAAATTCTGACAGGAATTTAGAGCCCAAGCCTTTCCTTTATCACCTTTAAGAGTTCCCCAAAGGCCAATCCAATTACCTCCTTCTTCCTTGCAAAGTGAACTACCTCGGGGGTTAGATTCTTCCTGATTATTTCGGCCGCTTCTTCAATTGATATCTTTCCTTCCAGCCATGCATAGGCTATTATTGCCTCGGCTATATCTCCTTTTCCATGCTTATCCGTCCTCGGGGGAATCAGGTGAGAAAGCTTGGCCCTGCTAAGTGCCAAAGCTAAAGAAGAATTCGGAACCCTGCCTGCTGCGGGATATCCCAAATACTCACTTAGGGCGAGGGAGAATATAAAATTGACCAAAGAATCACCGAACTTCGAGAGGTTTTTGTCTGTGAAGTCTTTTGAGTATCTCATGTTTGGGCTGAAAACTTCTTTGTTGTTTTTTCCCAGATCTCAAGGAGCTCCTTAGCCCTGTCAAATATTCTCTGAGCCGCTTCCTCCAAAGCCTTTTCTGGGGTTATCTTGCCATCGGTAACAACTCTAAACTTTGGCTTTCTGGCGGTCAAGATTGGATGTTCAATCGTGTATCCGGCAAATGTAACGTGCTTGTTTTCATGAAGAACTTCATTGAGAAGATTGGCAAATGTGTGGTCTTCTCCAACAAGGTAAAACTCCATTACATTCCCTTCGCGCTTGATAACCTCAATCTTCATTTTCTTCACCCGTCAAATGTTTTAACATTATCTCCATAGCCTGCTCCTTGTTCTTCACGAGTTCGTATTTAAACTTATCCTCCTTATACTCGGCCACTCCAAGCTTGACCATTAGATCCAGTATCTTTTCCGGATCAATGTTAAAAACAACGGCCAAGGGTAATGCGACCTCCCTTATCTGCCGCGTGGTTTGGAGGGAAATATCTCCAAGACATTTTCCAAGCTTCCTTGTGAGCTCAACTATTTTGTTCCATGGTATTGAGGTCTCGAGTTCATTGTCTTTAAGTTCAGCGGTCTCCCCGAGCAACTCAAGGGTTTTTAACAGAATTGGGGCTGAAATGCTAACACCCGCTTCTCTGAATATGTCGTCCAGCGTGTACCTATACAGCCCGCGTTTGTTTGCATATAAACGAGAGCGAATCCTTTTGTGAATGTCCCTAATTTTGTATATCGCTTCCCTGATTTCATCTTTGGTTCCTTGAATATTAATCCTTATGGAGTTAAGTTTTCCATGAACATAAATAAAAGCAGGTAGATTAAGCTTTTCAAGTTCTTTCATAAACTCCTCCTTTTCCACATCATCCTTCACATGGATGACGATTACCTTTTTGGCTTTCATACCTCACACCTGAATCCTAATCTTCCGGTAAAACGTTGAGAGCTTCCTTGTTTCAACCCTCCCACATTTGGGACACACAAGCTGATTGCCCTTCCTTATCAGCGGAGCCTTACAGTTTGAACATAAAGCAAAAACAACACCTAAATCCGGAGCTCTGGTTGTGAGCTGAATCGGACTCTTTTTATCGATTAAAACCCTTGCCCTTACTATGTCCCCGATCTTAAATTCCCTGCTCATATCCTCCACGAATCCTTCCTTAACTTGGGATATGTGAATTCCAGCAAGTTTTGATGTTGCTATCTCTCTGTAATCATTTCTGTCTTCAATTTGAAGAAGCTGAACGATTGCCGCTTGAGGCTTTACTTCAATCACCTTCGCAATAACAACCTGTCCAACTTTTGGAATTGGAGGAACATCTGTGACCGGAACGACACTTATTTCCATTTTTTCTTGGCTTATTCTAACTTTTCCTGCTCTTGTTGCATATAGCTCCCCATTCTCTTCAATAACTCCTTCTCCCGGGAGGAACTCTTCTATAACTCCAAGATAATCACCTGGAAGAACAAAATCCCCATTTTTCGCTGATTCTTTCCTCTTATCCCCATCCATTCTTCACACCCAAGTGAATTTTGATTGCCCGATCTTTTAAGCTTATGGGGCGACATATATTTTATAAGGAACCTGGAGAATTTTTATTCGTCAATGTGTTCGGGTGATGGAGATGAGGATGCTTTTAATCCATAGCGATTATCTTGAGTATGAGGTCAAAGACAAAGCTTTGAAAAAGCCCGAAGAGATAAGTGAAGAGCAAAAGAGGGGAAGGCTTGAAGAAGTCCTTGCTGTCTTTGTAAGCGTCGAGAAGGTTGATGAGCAAAACCCAGAAGAAGTCGTTGAAAAGGCCGTTGCTGAGATTAAAGATGTAGCCTATCAGGTTAAAGCCCAAAACATATTTGTTTATCCCTTTGCCCACTTAAGCAGTGAATTGGCTTCACCAGATGTTGCTCTTAAGATTCTCAAAGCAATTGAAGGGAAGCTCAAGGAGGAGGGCTTCAACGTTAAGAGGGCACCCTTTGGATACTACAAAGCGTTTAAGCTAAGCTGTAAAGGCCATCCACTGGCAGAGCTTTCAAGAACGATAGTTCCAGGGAAGGTTAAGAAAGAAGAAGAGGTTCCAGAAGCTTTGAAGAAAGAAGAGGAACTCGTCAGCTACTGGTACATACTCACACCAGAGGGAGAACTCATTGAGGTCGATAAGTTCGACTTCACGGGGCATGAGAACCTCAAAAAGTTTGCAAGCTATGAGATAAGCAAGAGCAGAATAGCGGAGAAGGAGCCGCCTCACGTCAGGATAATGCTTGAGCAGGAGTTAGTTGACTATGAGCCGGGAAGCGATCCTGGGAACTTAAGATACTATCCAAAGGGGAGGCTCATCAAGTCATTGCTTGAGCAGTACGTTACGGAGAAAGTTATAGAATACGGTGCCATGGAAGTTGAGACGCCAATAATGTATGACTTTGAACACCCGGCCCTTGAAAAGTATCTGAACAGATTTCCAGCGAGGCAATACATTGTCAAGAGCGGCGATAAGAAGTACTTCCTCAGGTTTGCCGCCTGCTTTGGTCAGTTCCTCATAAAAAAGGATGCAACAATTAGCTACAAACACTTACCATTGAGAATGTACGAGCTCACGAGATATTCATTCAGGAGGGAGAAAAGGGGTGAGCTGAGCGGCCTCAGGAGGCTTAGGGCCTTCACAATGCCAGATATGCACACTGTTGCCAAGGACTTAAAGCAGGCCATGGAGGAGTTCAAGAAGCAGTATAAGCTAAGCATGGAAGTTCTTAGAGGTGTTGGACTAACTCCCGATGATTATGAGGTCGCAATAAGATTCACGGAGGACTTCTGGAACGAGAACAGGGAATTCATTGTTGAGCTGGCAAGGATCATAGGGAAACCTATCCTGATAGAGATGTGGAAGCAGAGGTTCTTCTACTTCATCCTCAAGTTCGAATTCAACTTCGTTGACAACCTCGACAAAGCCGCGGCTTTGAGCACGGTGCAGATTGATGTGGAAAACGCGGAGAGGTTTGGAATCACATACTTTGACGAGGATGGAAAGGAAAAGCATCCGCTCATACTCCACTGCTCACCGAGCGGTGCAATTGAGAGGGTGATGTATGCGATACTTGAGAAACAGGCCAGGCTTAGGAATCAGGGAAGGAAACCAATGTATCCCCTCTGGCTCAGTCCGATACAGGTCAGGGTTATTCCCGTCAGCGAAGATTATCTTGACTATGCCCTTTATATTGCAGGAAAGCTTGAGGGTGCAAAAATCAGGGCGGATGTTGATGATACAAGTGATAGGTTGACAAAGAAGATCAGGAAGGCTGAGAGGGAGTGGATTCCCTACATAATTGTGGTCGGTGAGAAGGAGAAAAGGCTGGGCATCGTTACCGTCAGGAAGAGGGAGGATGGCAAACAGTATGAAATGCAGCTTGAGGACTTGATAAAAGAGATAAAACAGGGGGTGGGTGGATTCCCATACAAGCCAAGGCCCCTACCATTACTGCTTTCCCAAAGACCAAGGTTCAGGGGATGATTTTTTTCTCCCGTACTTTAGATTTTTCCAAAGCCACTGGAAAAGATCTATGATTTAAAGTTCTCAATTGTTTCTCTGATGAATTCCTTGGCTTCTTCGCTAAGCTTCTCCTCACTCACTTCCCTGCCGTATTTGTCATATATCTTGCCCTCAATTAAGTTGATTTCAAAAACCTCATACATCATCTCATCCATGTCTTCAATCTTAGTTCCGTGATCCCTTAAGTGGCTCCTTACACTGTCTATGTCTACATATTTGCCACATGCCTCGCACTTATAGAACTGCCAGAATACGAAGTCCTGACCGATTGTCATGTTGTTCTTAAGGTGGTCAATAAACCTGCCACCCAGGTATTCGTAAAAATCTTCCTGGATTAACGTTCCATCCCCCTCCACAACCTTGAACCCTCTCCAGATTATGTGATCATTTATGTCCACAAGGGTTCCCTTGAGAAATTTTGAGGTCATGATAAATGTTCCGTTATGAATGTAAAACGTCCTCTTATCTGGGACAACCACAATATCAACCCCTTCTCCTTCTTTTAATTCACTGAGTTTTTCTGCCTCTTTCCTGCTGTTTGCAACTCGAATCCTTAATTTTAGGTTGCTTTTCTTATGCCTTCCGATTATCCTGTCCCCAGCCAAGTCCCAGTGATAGTCATCGAGTGTTCTAATCCTGGAGTAAACCTTTCTAAGCTTTGAATCAATCTCACTGTACTTCACAACCACCACCCAAAAGAGAATCGAAAGTGGAATTAATAAGTCTTCCCGGAAAACTTTAAAAAGGATACCACGTTTCGGCTATTACGTCATGCTTATGAATGCTCTCCAGGCTGATAACCCTTACATGAATCCTGCCTTTAAAACGCTGTTTTGCTTTGAATATTATCTCCCTGGCAACATCCTCAACGAATCTTGGATTCTGATACATTCGCTGAACAACGGCATTCTCGTCAACGGTCTTCAGAAGTGTATAGGTGGGAGAGCTGAAGGAACTTTCAACAACCTCAATCATGTCCTCAAGGGCTATCTCCTCATTGAAGCTGGTCTTTATTTCTAAGGTTGCTATGGCCCTCTGGATGTGGGTCTTTCCCCGGTTATTCACCATTGCATGGGGACAGGCGGTGTTTCCTACAACCCTAACCCTGAGCACCTTTTCAAGTTTCCCCTTCTCCTTTATTAATCCAACCTCCACATCATATGTCTCCAGGCTTTTTCTCCTACTTACAGGGGTTTCTCTTTCAAGTATAAGATGGGTTTTTATCCATATCTCAGCCCTTTGGTGTGGGTGTTTTTCCTCCAATCGTTTAATTATGGCAAGTTCAAGCTCTTCAAGCGATGAATGAACCTTGCTGACCTCCTCCTCTATCGCTTCGCTCATTGTTTCTGTAATACTCTCCACAAGACGGCTCATGTGTATCCCTTTCTTCTCCTCGGGGACGTCAATGGTAATTTCGAACGTTGGAATAAACGTGTAAAGCCTACCTTTCCAGTTAATCTTTGCCACAGTTCTGAGATTTGTTATGCCAACCCTACGCAACCTTTCCCTGATTTCAGGAACCTCCTCCTGAGTTTCAAAAATTCCGTCCACTTTTTATCACCATTTAATCTCATCACTATCAAATTGGCAACGCTATTTTCCATTGATTATATAATACAGGGTTCTCAAGGGAATTCCCAGCTCATTGCTGATTTCTTTTGGTGTTTTTCCCTTTTTCATTAACTCTCTGATTTGGAGGAGAACGGTTTTATCATATTTCCTTGGCCTTCCTCTTGATCTCTTTATGGGAACAATGTCAATGCCCATCTGCCTGAGAGCTTTTATAACCCTCTTTGAAACCTTTGGATACAGGCTCGGGGGACAACCAATAACCCTTACATTTGGGGCATTCTCCAGAATTCTCACAAGTATTTCCTTAGTTGGCCTAAGGTTGATGTAAACCTCCTTCACGTCTTCATTGACCATCTCATCTATTTTTTTTAAAAGTTCTTCGTTATTTCTCGCCTTTATTTCAACCCTCACCCTTTCTCACCCCTGAAGCAGCTCCAAAAATCTCTTCGCTTTATCGCTCTTTGGCATGAACTTCTCAAACTTTTCAACATTCGTAAACAGATATGTATGAAGACCCGATAAAACGAGCTTCCTGATAGCCTCAACAAGCTTATCCAAATCCAATCCAAGCAACTCTGCAACCTTCTCCTCATTAAACGGGCTGATGCCATATAGTATTACCCCGCCGAGGAGATAGTTGGGGATGTTTGAAATTTCACTCCTCTTTCCACCGATCATTTTCTCAATCTCACATTTCCGGATTATCATCATGCTCCCAAAACCTGTCCTGAACCACTTTTCTTTCATAAAGGGTAGGTCAAAAATTGAGTAGTGACAGTCAATACAGGGCTTGATGTCCGGGTAAAGTCCGAGGCTTTCCCTCTCCTTTTCAGAGGTCAGGAAATAATACCTGAATAAGTCAAGACCAAGGAGTTCTGGGCCCTTTTCAGGATCAAACACTGCGTATGCCAGAGCTAAGTTATCGACGGTGTAGTGGTTGTTTATAAGGACTCCTTTCGTTTTAACGTAACTTAAAACCCTCCAGCGGAATCGTTTCCCAAATTTTTTTCTGAGCTCGCTCTCTATATCAGCATCTGCAGGAATGTCGAGCCTCGCCTTCTTTAGTCTGCCGTTATCCCAGTATTCAACTTCGATCCTAAAGCTTTTTTTTCTGACGGTGCCTTTTTCCCTGAGCTTTGATTTTATGAGCTTGAATGTTTCCCTGACCTCAACACTTTCCTGACCGAGAAGCCTTAACACATCGCCGGAATACGCTAAGTTTGGCAAAATTTCAGGCCTTCCAAGGGTAACGGGCTTTTTAATGGCTTTTATCTTCCTATCACACTTTTTAATGGTTTTCGCATCCACCTCCCTGTTTCCAATGTAGAACGAATAGTTTGCTGAGATCAATGCCAAAGCCATTTTATGGGCGACTATTGCACTCCTCAATCTCTCAAGGGTCAAAATCCTATTGTGCTTCTTTTTATACAGCCACCTTATGTGGGGATCCCTCTCTTTCTTGTCCATGACTCTAACTGAAGGTACTGTTTCGCCAACCCTTCTCGATAGTTCCTCTTCAAAATTCTTCAAAATTTCCATGTTTCGGTTTAAATGAGAAACAAGGGAAGGAACATCAAGATCCTCAAATAACCCGGCCATGTCAATTCCAATGTCATCTAAAAACTTATTTATCTGGGCGACCAGCTCTTCGGTGGTCGTCATGGCAACAACTCCTCGTTTGCAATTTTTTCGGGTAAATATTTCTTAGCTACAAACTCCAGGCTCTTGTTGGCCAAGGCCTGCTGCTCAATTCTAACGCCCCACTCCAGGGCCAGCTTAAGCTGTCTCTGCCACTCCCTATTTTGAAACCACGGATAGTTCATCTCCTCGATAATTCTCTTGTAATCTCCCGTGGGGCCACCCTTCTTGTTTGGTGGAATTCCCTTGAGCTTTTCGGTGACATTCTCAAGACCGTATTTTTTGATGTCATCCATGGTCATCCCAACGAATTTTGCCTCAGGCGTTGCAAGCTTCTCGCTGAGGTATGCAAGGTTAATAGAACCCTGCTTTATTGTTGAGTATATGTACCAACCGTATGGATCACCATCGGTGAAAACGATTATAGGTAATCCTTCCTCATAGTGCAAACGGTGGATTAGCCTTCTTACGCCTCTTGAAGCCTGTCCCTGGGTTGCTATGATCAAGGCCCTCTCCTTCTTTGGGAACTTCTCCTCTATCAAACGGTCGGCCATGGCAGCTGTCTCCACAACCAATGCGTAGTCAACGTTTATATCAACGAACTGGATGTGCTCCACAGTTCCTGGGACAGCCCAGCCACCCATACCAAGCTTTGAGGTGTTGAACTCATCTTCACCATCCCTGATCGTTATATCCCCATAGACGTATCCCCTTCTATCCGCTGTCAGGTGCATCTCCTCTCTGAGAACACCAAGCATTCTCTCCAGATCCTCGATGATTGGATCGCTTTCGCTCTGGTCTTCAAATGTGTTCTCCCTGGTTCCGGGAATCGTATGTTTGTTGGCATAATATGCCTCTCTCAAGCTTGCGTGTTTTCCTTCACTCACCAATCTCTTTACGTAGGCCGCTATGAGCAGGGTCTGCATGAACTTTCTCGCATGAGCAACGTTGAGGAAGTATCTCCGTGAGAGCTTATTTCCCA
>DQUR01000202.1 GCA_015662175.1 Thermococcus paralvinellae
AATTAAAGACTAAAACCCCCGGTATTTTCAAAGAATACAAACATATTGAGCATTGGACGGTCAACATTAAAGCTGAGAATGAACCGAAAATAGGGATTAATGGCCACTTGAAAGCATAACCAAAGGTTCTGTATGTTCGGTTTGAGAAACTAATTTAAGAGAGGGAACATTTATTCCCAATTAAGGATGAACAAAAACAGTCATAGCATACTTACCCAATTCCCGGAGGGGAAACTGTGAGAACCATCATAACTTGTCCCCACTGTAGCATGGGATGCAGGGTGAGGGTAAGGAAGGTAATCTCCCGTCCATTTAACATAGACTACCTTCCCTTCGAGGACATTCCAAATCCGCACGGAAAGTTATGTGCAAGGGGTAACTCACTTATAGAGCTTCTTTCATCAAAACAACGCTTAAAAAGACCACTAAAGATCACTGAGAGCGGTAAATTTGTTGAAATCAGCTGGGATAGGGCTCTTGATGAAATGACCCTAAGATTCTCAGAGTTCTCAAAGGACGATCCCACTGGAATTGGATTTATCTCCGGAGAGATGATCTCAAATGAATCAGCATACCTTTTCCAGAAGCTCGCCCGGCTCATGGGGACGAACAACGTTGACAGCACCGCAGCAATATCCCACGCCATTTCCATCAGGGCACTGAACGAGATCAACGCCTGGGGTATGTGGATGCCTTTCTCCACCATAGGGGAGAGCGACTTAGTGATCCTTTGGGGGTTCAATCCCGTCGGGACGGCTCCAGTTTTACTGAGCTGGCTGGTAAAGGCAAAGGAAAATGGTGCCAGGATAATTGTGGTTGATCCTCGAATAACATCGATTGAAAAGCTTGCGGATTTAGTAGTTCAGCCACTTCCCGGAACGGACGTCTTCCTGATGCTCTCTATCCTCAACGTCATCCTCACCATGGATCCAGATGCCAGTGCCAGACTTCCGCCGGGAGCTTTGAGGTTAATTTCATCATATCCGCCAGTTAGGGGGGAGGAGATTACAGGGGTGTCAGCTGATGCGATAATTTCAATTGCAAGGGAAACAGAGCTCAGCTCCAGCGGTGTGCTTCTGTGGGGCTCGGGGATTACGATGACCATTAATGGGTATCCAGCCACCCTGGCCCTAATAACCCTTGCAGCACTAAAAGGACTTTCAATAATACCAATGGGAAGATACGGTAATTCCCAGGGAGTTTTGGATATGGGTGTGACTCCGTATTATCTACCGGGGTATGCGCATTACACCGATGCCGAGCCGTTCCTAAAGGCCTGGCTCGTTGAAGACATCAACAGAGAAGAGGGTATGAACCTTGTTGAGATGCTCTCCAGAGGTCTCTCCGCCTTCTACATCCTCGGCACCGACATCGTATCATTAATTCCTGGGGCGGAGAGGGCCCTTGAAAGAGCGGGGTTTGTGGTGTTCCAGAATGCTTTCCAGGGGAAAACAATGGAATTTGCTGACATAGTTTTGCCATCAGCACTTCTGTTTGAGAGTGGTGGAACAACTACAAACTCTGAGGGCAGGGTTCTATGGTGCGATAGGATAAAACGTCCCCCGGGAGAGGCTAAAGGTGACTTTGAAGTAATAGCACAACTCGGAAGGAGGATGAAACTTCCTGGATTTTCGTACGCATTTCCGGAGGAGGTACTGAGGGAGATAAGCATCCTCGTCCCCGGTTACCCTGAACCAAAGGATGTGAAGAATAGGCCAGATGGATTCATAGTTCCAAGACGCAAGGGGCTTGTGGTGCCAAAACTTGAATCCCCTCTGAGTTTGGACGGCAGGTTCAGGCTTTTGGTAACTGGCCAGTCCATGCGCTTTCTTCCGGAGGTGATTAAAGGGGAAAATACTGCAAAAATAAACAGAGAAGACGCTTCAGTGCTCGGCCTTAAGAACGGGGATAGTGTTATTGTAAAAACCGATGCGGGTTCAGCCGTTTTAAGGGTCAAAATCTCATCCTCACCGCCGCGGAATACCCTCATTGTCCACTGGTCCGATGAGTTGAGAAAGATTATCCCCCTCAGGATTTCGAAATGGGGTTGCCTTGATATTAAGTCCGTCCCATGTGTGGTGGAAAGGTATGAGGAAGATATTCATTGACTTCCGGAAGTGTGTTGGCTGCGGCTCCTGCGTTGCGGCATGTGCAAGGGAGCACAACGGGAAACCAAACATAACGCTTATCGAAGCATCCGAGATAATGATGATGTCCCTGAACTGTAGGCACTGTGAAAATTCACCGTGCATGCTGGTCTGTTCCGCGAGGGCACTTTACCGGGACGAGGACGGGGCAGTGAGGGTTAGACACCAGGACTGCGTGGGGTGCATGCTGTGCGAGATAGCCTGTCCTTTCGGAATGCCCCGCTTTGATGAGAGGAGGAAGGTCATGGTTAAGTGTGACCTCTGTGCTCACAGAAGAAAGGAGGGCAAGCTTCCGGCATGTGTCTCAACCTGTCCCACGGGTGCCCTCGTATTTGCAACGGAAGAAGAGATAACCAGGATAAAGGTAACCCAGAATATCGCAAAGAGAGAAGAGCTCCTGAAGAAAGTCGAGAAAATAATGGGGGGATTGAGATGATCCCCGTAGTGTATCTCATTGTCTTATCGATTGTTTTTGCATATGCTGGAATCATCTGCTTTGCCCTCGATGATAAAAAAGCTGACAGGGTGATGATTCCTCTCCTCTGGTGCTCTTCCGTTCTTCAAATCATAGCAGCCCTGCTGTTCTACAGGAATCCCACTCCCATTCACCTCGTTCTACTGAAGACGAATGAATTTGGGGAAGTGTATGGATTTCTCATAGACTCAACGAGCATCTTTACCGCTTTTGTCGTCTCAACCGCCGGTGCAATCTTCATGACATACGCCGTCAGGTACATGGACGAAAACAACGTTGGTCACCCACACAGGAACCAGAAGGGCAGGTTCTACGGCTGGATGATGCTGTTCCTTGGCTCGACCCTTGCCTTCATATATTCCTCAACGGTAGTTCAGATGCTCGTATTCTTCGAACTGATGAGCCTGGCATGCTGGGGTGTGGTTGGATTTTATGGGACTAAGAAATCCGAAAGGGCTGCACTCAAGGCCCTGCTGATTCCAAACTTCGGCGCAATTGTGGGATTTTACACCGCGATAGCCTTTGGATTCAAGTATGGGGACTTTGCCCTTGACTTTCTTGGCATGCTTCCTGAGGGAGAAAAAATAACTCTATTCCTCTGCCTTATGGTTGCCGCCTTCACAAAGAGCGCCCAATTTCCCCTTTATTCATGGATTCCTGATGCTATGGCCGCTCCAACTCCAGCTTCAGCCTTCCTCCACGGTGCGGCAATGGTGGAGATGGGTGTTTACCTGCTCATAAGGGTTGTACAGTTTATGAAACCTCCAGGGATTGTCTTCTATCCGATGGCGGTTCTTATAGCGGCAACGCTCATCATATCGATGCTCGCATACCCAGGGCAGAGGGATGCAAAGAAACTGCTCGCCTACTCAACCATCGCAGAGTGCAGCATAATGTACACCGGAGTGCTCATAGCTTTGACAGGAAATCCGGTGGGGATAAAGGTTGCCCTGTTCCAGCTCTTCAACCACGCGTACCTCAAGGGACTGGCGTTCCTGACAGCCGGATCGTTCACCTACTACTTCGGAACCCTTGATATGGAAAAGATAAAAGGCCTTAGGGAAACTCCGATTTTGGCATACTCCTGGAGTATAGCTCTTCTGGGCCTGGCCGGCCTGCCACCCTTCGGAATCTTCTTCAGCAAGCTGTATCTCTTTCTTGAGGCTGGAAAAATGTATTCAAATCCACTCGGCATCGTGGTGCTGTTTCTAATCCTTGCGGATTCCGTCTCGTTGCTCTACTCCGGGTTGAAAAGCATGAACTCAATGGTGCTCAGTGATGGAGAAAGGAAGCATGTAGATGGCATCGTTCGGGGAACCCTTTTCGCGCTAATAATCCTTTCACTGATCTCCGCGGGCGTTGGTTTCCTCATGCTGGGGGTGGTTTGAATGCTCTTCGCGGTGGTCTTTACCATAGCAATGATCGTGGGACTCATCAGGAGAAGAATAGACGTCACAGCCTTACTTTCGGTTATGGCCTCTTTGCTCCTCATTATTGAGGCAGTTAAGGGGATATCCTTCTCGCTTTCATTTTCGCTTTTAGGCTTCACACTCAATTTTGTGACAGATTGGATGTCGCGTTACTTCTGCATTCTCGTGGGGATATCCGGCGTGGCGGTTTCGATTTATACCCTCGGCTATATGAAGCCAAGGCATCTCAGCTCTGCAGCGTATCCCCTTTTCCTGCTGTCCATGGCCCTTATAGTGCTTAGCAGAGACTTCGTAACCTTCATCCTGTTCTGGGAGCTCATGACCCTATCTTCCTTCGTGCTGATTCTAAACGACTATGAAAGGGACGAAACAAAGAACGCCGGGCTTCTTTATCTTGTTGCAATGCATGCCCTAAATACGGCACCCCTTCTTCTTGCGGTGGGTGGCCTCTATGCTCTGACCGGAAACCTGAGCTACTCCTCCCTGCAGGGGGTTGAGGTTCCTCCGTGGATACTCTATGCTTTTATGCTCGGTTTCATGGCTAAAGCAGGTATTGTCCCACTCCATTTCTGGTTGCCAGAAGCCCATCCAGTTGCCCCAAGCAATATTTCAGCACTGTTGAGTGGTACAATGCTGAAAATGGCAGTCTATGGGATGTTGCTCGTGGCAACGCTTTTCACCAATAGCTCAATTATTGCCATACCCCTCGTTGTTCTGGCGATAATGACGATAGTCATCGGCTCACTGCTGGCCTTAATTCAAATGGACATAAAGCGCTTAATGGCCTACTCAAGTATCGACAACATGGGGTACATATTCCTCACACTCGGGGCTTATCTGCTCCTCGATGGGACCTTGAAAAAGATGGCACTAGCAGCGTTGCTTTTGCATTCTCTCAATCATCTCATTTTCAAGAACCTCCTCTTCATGCTGTCCGGAAACGTGCTTCACGCCACGGGGAGGAAGGATATAGGCCTCAGGGGTCTCTCAAAGGCCATGCCCTACACCATGGCTCTCTCCGTGATTGGTATTCTCGCCGTATCTGGAATTCCACCAACCAACGGCTTCGTAAGCAAGTGGCTGATATATCAGACGGCGTTCCTCTCCGATAATCCCCTGCTGGTTCTCGGTGGAATAACGGCCCTCCTCGGTAGTGCTTTAACGCTCGCCGCTTACATGAAGTTCTACCGAATTTTCACTGGAAGGCCAAACGTTGAAGCCCACGAGGCAAACGGATCAATGCTCGCCGGCGAAATCATTCCCGCGGCGTTGTGCATTATCCTGGGGGTTTTTCCATGGGCTGCGTTGAATTTGGTGGGCATTCAAGTTCAAGTTCAGCTTTTCCTCAGTCTTCCCCTGCTTGTGCTTGTGGTTATGCTCTCTTTCTCCCTCCTCGTTGCACTTCTTCCCCCAAGGGGCAGAAAGGATGAGGTATGGACAAACGGTGAACCCGTGGAAGACTTCGAGATAGAGCCCGAGCACATGTATCAACCCATTAACTCCTACGGGGAGAGCATCTCAAGATTCGGAACTCTCGTGGGGACAAGGGTGATGTTACTCTTTGAAATGGTATCCCTCGGCAACGTTTACCTTGACGAGATCATGCTAATGCCCTTTGTGAGGGTGATAACGGGAATAGCGTCTGTGATGAAAGAGCTCTCCAAGGGACTCAACCTCATGCTTGCCACGACCTTCCTTGCAATGATAGGCATGGTGATAGTGTTTCTCATAATAATGGGGGTGGTGTAAATGAACCTTGTAATCCCCCTCATAATTCCGTTCATTACTCCCATCCTCGATGGAATTGCCAGAAAGGTGAGGGCAAAGATACAGGATAGGATTGGTCCCCCGGTGTTACAGACCTGGTACGACTTTATCAGCCTTTTCGGTATGGAGAGCATAGATGCCTCTGGTTCCCTGACCTTCAGGCTGGCCCCCTATCTGGCCTTTGGAAGTGCCATGGCCATGCTGTTTCTCCTCCCCTACGGAGACTCTTCGCCTTTTGGGTTCAAAGGCGATTTAATAGCATTCATCTACTTCTTTGCTCTATTTTCAGCGGTCGTTGTCCTGAGCGGGATGAGCGTTGAAAGCTCTTACACGATGGCGGGAGCCAGCAGGGAAATAACCCTCTCACTGGTCTTCAAGCCGGCCTTTGCGGTTGTGGTTGCACTGTTTGCACTGAAAAGTGGTTCACTTAGCATTGAGGAAATAACACACTCCCTTCACCTCGCGCCCTCTGTGATAGGGGCTTACGCCCTGCTGATTTATATAACCTACGTTGAAGCGGGGTTCATTCCATATGACATAGCCGAGGCTGAAACCGAAATACTCGGTGGTGTGCTTTCGGAGTACAGCGGGAGGGCACTGGCAGTGTTCCTGTGGGCCTTCCAGATTAAACGATTCGCGATGATCTGGTTGCTGTCTTCCATGATTGTACTCCCGTTTGTGGGTGGAGTAAAGGCGCTCATTGCCCAGTTTCTGACGGCGCTCACGATATTCATCCTGATGGTGGTCTATGAATCCATGAACGCCCGCCACCGCCTTGACATAGCTGTGAGAAAGGGCATTAAAGCCCTCGCTGCTGGCTGCATTCTATTGATTCTCGCATTCTTCGGGTGGTGAAAATGATAGGGGAATTCGAAAGAACGTTTGGAGCCGTGCTTGAAAAGAAAACGCTGGGGAAGAAAAAGGTTCTCTATGCCCTGAGGGTTAGACAGGAG
This sequence comes from Thermococcus paralvinellae, assembly GCA_015662175.1. Lineage (GTDB taxonomy): Archaea > Methanobacteriota_B > Thermococci > Thermococcales > Thermococcaceae > Thermococcus_B > Thermococcus_B paralvinellae_A. The sequence continues at coordinate 6,773 of DQUR01000202.1, forward strand.
GACTTCCCAAAGATGGTGAGGTTTCTTCTCTCGATGCCCACGGTGAGACTCTTCACAATGGTGGGAACGGATGAGAGGCCCTTTGAGGATGCCTTCAGTGTAACGTACTGGTTTGCAGACTGGAGAGAGGGGGAAATCCTCGGAATAAGGCTTTACGTTCCGGAGGATAATCCGGAGTATCCGAGCGTTGCGAGCTTCCATAAGGGTGCCCTGTGGTTCGAGAGGGAGGTTAAGGATCTGCTCGGGCTTTACGCAAAGGGGCTTCCGGATCCAAGGAGGCTTATCCTCTCCGATGACTGGCCTGAAGATGAGTTCCCCCTGAGGGAAGATTTTGAATACTACAGCTCACCATTGAGCGAAAGAAAGCCCCAGTATCTTCCCAAGATTGAGGGAACATCGGTTCACGCCATAGGACCCTATCACATAGCCCTCGACGAGCCGGCTCACTTCAGACTCTTCGTTAGGGGGGAGGAGATAGTAGGGGTTGATTATCGGGGCTTCTATTCCCACAGGGGCATAGAAAAACTCGCTCGGGGAAGGATGAACTACAACCAGGTGTGCTTCATAGCGGAGAGGGTTTGTGGCATCTGTGGCTTCTGCCACTCCACTGCCTACGCCCAGGCGGTTGAAGAGGCGGCAAAAATAGAGGTTCCGGACAGGGCGAGGTACATAAGAACCATACTCCTTGAGGTCGAGAGACTCCACAGCCACCTCCTGTGGATCGGCGTTGCTGCACATCTAACGGGCTTTGACACGGCGTTCATGAGGGTGTGGGAGGTCAGAGAAAAGGTCATGCAGCTCGCCGAAAGGCTCACCGGAAACAGAAAGACCTACGGACTGGTCGTTGTCGGTGGAGTCAGAAGAGACCTCCTGGATTATCGCGTCTCAATGATCGAGAAATTCCTGAAGGAGATCAAAAAAGAGTTCGATAGGGTAGTAGACTTCCTGCTTTCGGCCAGAAGCTTCGTTGAGAGATGCAGGGGCGTTGGGGTTCTCACCAAAGAGCTGGCCAGGGAATGGGACGCAAACGGACCGGTGGCGAGGGCATCAGGAATAGACTACGACGTCAGGAGGGACTTTCCGTACGCGGCTTATCCCGAGCTGAGCTTTGACATTCCGGTTTACACGGAAGGAGATGTCCTCGCAAGGGCAATGGTTAGGATAGATGAAGTCCGGGAAAGCCTTTCGCTGATAGAGCAGGCAATTGACGCCATGCCATCCGGACCGATAATGGCAGGGTTCAACGAGATTCCGGGGGGAGTTGAAGGCATCTCAGCGGTTGAGGCACCGAGGGGGGAGAACGTTCACTACGTGATGACGGAGGACTCAAACGTAATCTACAGGTGGCGCATAAAGGCCGCAACCTACAACAACCTCCAGACAGCACCGGACATGCTCAGGGGATACACCATAGCAGATGCCCCCCTCATCATCGCAAGCATAGACCCGTGCTATTCCTGCACCGAGAGGATACAGGTGATGGATGTGGGGAGGTGGGAGCCCTGTCCGTGACTAAATCATACCCCTTCGAGCCGGAGGAGGCCCCGCCTGAGTACAGGGGTCTGCCACGGATAAATCCCCTGCTATGCATAGGATGCGGAGCCTGCACCAACGTCTGTCCCCCCAATGCCGTTATAAGGATTGATGACTGTTCATCCGGGACGAGGAGGATAGTCCTTGATGTAGGAAGGTGCATAAGGTGTGCACGATGTGAAGAGTCCTGCCCCACTGGTGCCATAAGGCTCACGAGGGAGTTTGAAGCTGCAACCGACGACAGAAATGACCACGTTGAGGTGGTTGAGATGAAGCTCGCAAAATGCAGGAACTGCGGGAGCTTCACGGACTATACGGAGAGACAGGTGCACAAGGTTCTCTCCATCATACCGCCCGGAATCCTCGACTTCGAGAGGATCAGAGACAAACTGCCCCTATGCTCCGAGTGTAAGAGAAGCCTGACCATCATAAACGCCTCCCGGGTAGGGGGTGAGTGGAGATGAAGCCCCGCTCCCTCTGGGTTTTCCACCTCAACACAGGGGCCTGCAACGGCTGTGACATAGAGATACTTGACGTCCTGACTCCGTATCACGACATCGAAAGACTCGGTGTGAAACTTGTTCCAACACCAAGGCACGCGCATGCCCTTCTCGTCACCGGCCCATTAACGAGGCAGGCCTATTATTCGGCGAGAAAAGCCTACAGCGCAATGCCATCAAAACCACGCATTGTCATAGCAATTGGCACCTGCGCCTGCTCTGGGGGGATATTCTACAACAGCTACGCCATCAGGAGAGAGTCCGACCGTCTATCGCTCGAATATCCGCGGAAAGGAGGGACATCGGAGTTCCTTCCTGTGGATATTTACGTCCCCGGCTGTCCCCCAAGGCCAGAGGAGATACTCTACGGCATCGCACTTCTCAGGGGACTGGTTAAGAAGAAGATGGGGGGTGAGCACTACACCGTCAAAGAGCTCGTGCTTCCAAGGAGCCAGTTCAACGCCTGGGTCGAGCTTCTCCTCAGGGCTAAGATAAGGAGGGAAATAGGCTACTTCGACGGTTATGCACTGCTGAAGGACTTTATGGAACTGGTTGAGAAATCAAACAGCCCGGAGGAACTCGGGAAGATGGTGGAGCTCATGAAAAAGAGGATAAAAGACTCCCGTCTGAGATACGGGCTTGAAATGCTTTACAAACACTACATTGGCGTGGTGAGGATGTATGAAAGCATACTTGCTGAGAAGAAGGTCGTACTTGGAGTTTCAAAGTGAGGTTTCAAGGGTGCTTGACCACTTTGAGGGCAATGCCCTGGTTGAGGAGGTGATAGGCGAGATAAGTCCCGAGGCTGCGAGGCTGATAGAGCGGGGAATCCTTGAGCTTGAGAAGTTCCCCGAAGCGGACAGAAGGCTTGTGGGCTCACATCTCGAGGAGATAAAGATGGGAAAAGTAACCGTGGGGTGGCTTCCGGATGTTTGAATTTGAAGATGCAATCCTGCTTGTCATCGCCGCCCATATACTTACCGGGATGATCTACGCCCTCAGACTTCTCCTCGGGCCAAGCATAGTCGATTCAATACTCGCCGCGGACTGCATAAGCATTGATGCCGGCATGGTGCTTCTCCTCATTGCCCTCTACTACAGGAACTCAATGATAGCCCTTGGGGCACTGTTCCTCTTCCTCTGGGCATTCGCGCTCGACGTGTTTGCCTCCAAATACCTTGTAAAGGGGGAGGTGGGGATATGATACTCGCTTCAATCGGCCTCATCCTGCTGATAGCTGGGGTAATCTGCGATGTCTTTGGGGCGATTGGGATGCACCGCTTTGACAACTTCTACCTCCGCCTCCATGCCGCAACGGTGGGAACCATCGGTGGAAAGTTCTACCCCCTCATTGGGGTTGCCTTAATCGCCGCTGACATGCGCCTGTGGCCCATAGCGGGCATAGCCCTTTTGAGTGCCCTCCTCGTCATGATAACAGCCCCGGTTGGAAGCCATGCCCTGGCATTCGCGGCGGCAGAGAAAAATCTCGTTCCGATAGAGAAGAACGAATTCACGGGTGATTCGAGATGATCCAGCTGGCGGCGCTTTCAATGCTTTCATGTGCCATGCTGATGTATCTCATCGTTACGGAAAATGACCTCCTTAAAGCGGTGGTTTACTTGGCCGTCTCGGGGAGTCTTATACTCATCACATTCTACATCCTCATGGCACCCGATATAGTGCTCGCCTACGCCGCAATTTCAATCGTTCTCTCAACGGGCCTCATGGTGTTCCTCGTGAGTAAAACCGGACGATATGAGGTGGTATAAGTGAGGGCTAGACTCGCAGGAATGCTGATGCTTGGGATGATAATCATCTGCCTGGCGTATTTTCTTCGGTCCCTCTTTACATCAACCCCTGAAATCAGTTCGTTGGGGAAGTTTTACCTCCAGAACAGCTACCTCGGTGAGCGATCCGCTGGCTCACCGGAGGTCGTTACCTCAATACTCTGGGACTACAGGGGTCTGGACACGTACTTTGAGACTGCAGTTCTCTTCCTTGCGATAATAAGTGCTGTTTCGGTGTTCAGGAACATGGAGCACCGTGAAGTTGGTGATGGCTTCACCGGGATAACCAAAACGGGCATTAAGCTCGTGGCTTTCGTGACCTTTGTCACCTCAGCATCCGTTGCATTTCACGGTCACCTCACCCCCGGGGGAGGCTTTCAGGGGGGCTCAATACTCGCAGCAGTGTCCCTTCTCGTAATAGCGGGCTTTTCAAAGGGGGCACTTGAAGGGAATGGGATAACCAAGGACAGGGCTCTGGCAATTAGGACCCTCGGGCTTGCAATAATAACCGCGGTGGCATTCTATCCCCTGCTCGAAGGGTTCAACTTCATGCAGAACCTCCCCGTTTATCCTGTCAGAATCAGGGGTCTTCTCATCAGCGGTTCCCTGTTGCTTTACAACGTGGCAGAGTTCCTGGCTGTGGGGGCGGGGTTCACGATAATATTCCTCCTCCTCTCGCTTCCGGAGGTGAGGAGAGAATGAGCTTCTGGATCTCCCTGCTGGTGGTCAGCATAGTTGTCACGGTGCTGATAGCACTCTACGGTATCGCCGTGAGACCGAACCTCGTTAAGAAGGTCATTTGCCTGGTGATGTTCTCTGATATGATAAACGTCGCCGTCATCTTCATCGGCTATAGGAACATTTCAAATCCCGTCCCGCCGGTTCTTACGGACTACTCAGCCAGGGGTGTGGAAATGCTGGTAAGTCATGCCGTTGATCCCCTACCACAGGCATTTACGATAACCGCCATTGTGATAGGTCTGGCCGTGACAGTCCTCATGTCCTATGGGGTCATACACATCAACAGGAAGTACGGCACCGTTGATGCGAGAAAGCTCGCGAGGTGGGAGGAATGAGAGAACTGCCTGTGTTCATAGTAGCCTTCGTGCTCTACATAGTGGTCACGGGTTCAATGACCCTTTATGACATCATCACGGGCGTGATTACGGGGGTAACTGCTGCATTATTATTTTCAAAGCACCTGATCAAAAACCCCAAAAAGGCCCTCAATCCCTGCAGATGGCTCAGCTTTCTGATTTACTTCATAAAGTACGTCACAGTCATCGAGCTCAGGGCTCACCTTGACGTCATGAAAAGGATAATAACGAAAGAAACCCGTCCCGGAATAGTCAAGGTCCCGATAACTGTCAGGGACGAATACGGACGATTCCTTGTCGCGAACTCGATAACAAACACCCCCGGGACTGTCACCGTGTATATGGATGATGAGTATGCCTACGTCAACTGGATAAGTGTGGAAACTGATGATATGGAGGAGAGGAGAAGGAAGATACTGGAGGAGTTTGAGAAGAATGCCATCAAAATCTTTGGGGGTGCTGATGAATGAACCCGCTCATAGTGCCAGCGATACCCATGGCATTCGCCTTCCTGCTCCCCTTCACATCGAAGTTCATGGGGAGAAAAGGGGTTCACCTTTACGCTATTGCCGTCACGTTACTAACGCTGATCTTTAATGTGAAGCTCTTTGTCGATGTTTACTCCTCCACAATTCCCCTGACCTATGCCTTCGGGAATTGGAAGGCACCCGTTGGAATACTGTATGAAGCAGACAGACTCGGGGTTCTTTTGGCCATGACCACGTCATTCCTGATGTTCGTTATTGCCATCTATTCAACGAGATACCTGGGAGATGATGGCATTGAGTGGTACCATACGCTCTACCTCGGTCTCGAGGCAGGCCTGCTGGGAATCTTCCTCACCGGTGATGCATTCAACCTCTTCGTCATGCTTGAGGTTGCTGCAGTTGCCTCCTATGGGCTGGTCATGTTTTACACGGAGGAGGGCTACCCGGCATACGCGGGGTTGAGATATGCCATCATAAGCTCGGTGGGAACCACCCTATACTTCCTCGCCCTTGCGATCATATATAAGGCACTCGGCACGGTGAATTTTGCTGATATAGCAGCAAAGCTCCGCGGAATCCCATTTCCGATTTCTCAACCCAGCACCAACTTCCTTCCCCTGCTGGCCCTCGCGATGGCACTCACAACGTGGGCCTTCACGATAAAATCCGCCATAATGCCCAACCACTTCTGGCTTCCCGGTGCGCACTCGGCAGCTCCTTCTCCTGTTTCAGCGGTACTTTCAGGACTCGTCGTCAATGCCGGTCTTTACGGATTCATGAGGTTCCTGACCCTAATGGATGGGGGGCTTCAGAAGATAACGGGAACGATATCAACCATACTTATAGTTCTAGGTGCGATCTCAGCGCTCCTCGCCTCAATAGCGATGATACTGCAGGATGATGCCAAAAGGATCGTTGCGTATTCGACGATACTGAACATGGGATACATAGCAATCGCCGTTGGAATAGGAACATTTGCCGGCCTTAGGGGGGCCGTTTTCCACATGGTAAATCATGCCGTGGCGAAGGCGCTTCTGTTTCTGGCGGTTGGAGTTTTCATACACTCTGCCGGAACGAGGAAGATTTCAGAGCTCGCCGGCCTTGGGAGGAAGATGCCCCTGACGACCCTTACGATGGGAATAGCAACTATCACTCTCGTTGGCCTGCCACCGACCAATGTTTTCTTCAGCAAGCTAACCCTCTACGGTGCCTATCTTGAAAAGAGCGTTCTCCTTGTCATCGTTCTGATAGTATCAAGCCTCTTTGCACTTGCAAGCTACATGCGGATGTTTTACTGGCTCTGGGTCAGGAAGCCTGCACGCGATGTTGATGGGGCAAAAGACGATCCCATAATGGGAGCCGTGCTCCTGATGCTTGCGCTCCTCTGTGTAGCCGGTGGAATCCTCTCGCCCCTTATCCTTGAGAAGTTGATAGATCCGGCAGTCTCGCAGCTCATGAATGTTGAGGGTTATATAAAAGCCGCACTGCTTGCCGGGGTGAAGTGAATGGAACTTCTTGAGAAATTTAAGCGGCATTACGGTAAAAACCTCCTTGAAGTTGCCCTACTCGGTGACACCTGGCCGTTTGTAGCTAAGGATGGAAACAGAGTTGGAGTTGAGACTTCACAGCTCTGGGAGGGTATTGAGGCTATAATGCATCCCATTTTTGGAAAGTTTAAGATTCTTTACGCTGGATACCTGAGAAAGATCCTTTCAGAGATTGATGGTATGAAATGTATCTACTCACCGATAAAGTTGTGGAGGTGAAAAGATGAGGGGAATGAGGTTTGCCTTTTTCTGTAGGGAAAAGCCGGCACCAACCGGGAAAAGGATAGCCATAGTGGGTGCAGGACCAGCAGGGTTAAGTGCGGCGGGTTATCTTGTTTGCCAAGGACACGAGGTGCATATCTACGACAAGCTTCCTGAACCCGGTGGCCTAATGCTTTTCGGAATCCCGGAGTTCAGAATACCCGTGTACCGGGTAAGGGAAGGGTACAAAGAGCTTGAAAGCGCCTTTGAGGTAAAGTTCTTTCTAAGGGCAAAGGTCATCTGTGGTGCGGAGAAAAATGAAGCCGGAGACGAGTTCGTCGAGAGAACGACCAGCCTGAGGGAGCTTGCCGAGAACTACGATGCCGTCCTCATAGCCACTGGTGCCTGGGAATCGTGGTTGCCCAACATCGAAGGTGCAGACCTTGATGGCGTTTTTCCCGCCCTGGAATACCTATTTAGGATAAAGAGTGCCAAGCTTGGCCACATGGACTGGAAGGACATAATTTCCCCAGAAGGCAAAAAGGTCATCGTGATAGGTGCCGGGCATACTGCGGTCGATGCTGCCCTTGAGAGCCTCCTCCTGGGTGCCGAGAAAGTTTACATGAGCTATCGCAGAACGATAAAAGAGGCTCCGGCAGGAGCATACGAGATAAACCTCCTTAAGCAGAGGGGAGTTCAGTGGCTTGAGCTCACGATGCCCGTAAGGATAATCGGAGAAGGGGGGAAGGTGAGAGGCATAGAACTCGTGAGAACCAAGCTTGGTGAACCCGACGAGAGCGGCAGAAGAAAACCCGTGCCCGTTGAGGGATCCAACTTTGTCCTTGACGTTGATTACGTCATCTTTGCAATCGGGCAGACGCCAACTCCTCCCTCTGGAAAAGATCTCAACATAGCCGTTGACAGGAAAGGCAGGATCGTTGTTGATGATAGGCACATGACAAGTGTTGAGGGGATATTTGCCGCGGGAGACGTTGTTACCGGTCCCTCCAAAGTTGGTCAGGCTGTGAGGGACGGTCTCTACGCGGCAAGAAGCATGCATGTCTGGCTTATGGGGGGTGAGTGAAAATGGATAAGAAGATACTCCATGTTGACTACAGTCTGTGCATAGGATGTGAGACCTGTCAGAGTGTCTGCGACTTTCTCCACAACGGTAAGCCCAACATCAGGATATACTACACCATCTCCGGCCTTCCGGTTCCGATAAACTGCCGCCACTGTGAAAGGGCCCCGTGCCTAGAAATATGTCCAGTTGGAGCTATATCCAAGGATGAGGATGGAGCCGTTATAATAGATCCCAACAAGTGTATAGGCTGTTTGATGTGTCTCGCCGTCTGCCCCTTTGGAGTCCCAAGCTTTGATGCAAAGATAAAAGTGGTAACCAAGTGCGATATGTGTGCCGATAGGAGAAGGGAGGGCATGAATCCCGCGTGCGGTGAAATGTGTCCCGCGGAAGCAATATTCTTTGGAATGCCGGAAGAAGTTGAAGACAGGATAAGGGCAAGGATCGCTGAAAAGATAGCCAGAGAAAGGACCTCCTATGTGCACGTTAAGGATGTGAGTAGGATTTAGTTTTTTGTGTTGCCTTTATTTGAAATTTTTTCTTTTTCCCCAACCTATTCCCAACCTAACAAAGCATTTTAAGGATTCAGGTTGATGGCTCATAGGGTGAGTGGCATGACGGTGAAGCTCTACTATGAGGACGCATACATGAGAGAGGCAAAAGCAAAAGTTGTTGAAATAAAGAACAATGCTTTGCTTCTGGATCAAACCATCTTCTATCCAGCGGGTGGAGGACAGCCACACGACAGGGGGACGATAAACGGTATTCAAGTTTTGGACGTTTACAAGGACGAGGCTGGAAACGTCTGGCATGTTGTGGAAAAACCAGAGGAATTCAAGGTGGGAGATGAGGTTGAGCTCAGAATAGACTGGGACTACCGTTATAAGCTCATGCGCATTCACACGGCGATGCATCTTCTGGAGCACGTTCTCAATGAGGTTCTCGGTAAAGGCAAATGGCAGCTTTACGGTAGCGGAATGAGTGCCGAGAAAGGTAGGTATGACATTCTTTACCCGGAAAATGTTAATAAATACAAGGAGCAGATTATCGAGCTTTTCAATAAGTATGTGGACGAGGGAGGAGAAGTTAAAATTTGGTGGGAAGGCGAGAAAAGGCTCACACAAATCAGGGACTTTGAGGTAATCCCCTGCGGAGGAACTCACGTAAAGGACATTCAGGAAATCGGACATATCAAAAAGCTGAAACGCTCGAGCATAGGAAAGGGAAAACAGAGACTTGAGCTATGGCTTGAAGATTAAATTCCCAATTTTTTCTTCACATCCTCTATACTCGCTCCCCTGATCAGCAGTTCTTTTTCCCTTGAGGTTTCTCCTCTGAGTATAACAATTTCTTTTTCAAGGAGCTTTGAGAGGAACTTTGTCAATTCCCTGTTGGCCTTTCCACCAACCGGTGGAGCGCTAACCTTTATTTTAATCCTTCCCCGCCATTCATCAATCCCTTCAACGCTGTTCTTTTTTGCATTTGGCTGAACATGTACGAGAAGAACAACACCGTTCTTCGTCTGCTTTATCATTTTCCCTCCTCCGGATTGTACTCCCAAACAATTTTTGGAGGGAACTTCTTCTCTTTCACCGCATCCATAATTTCACTGGCAATTTTACGGGCAAAATCGAGTCCATTAGACCACTATTGAAAGCCATTTCAAGCTCATCCTCATCCAACAGGAAAGCTTTGCCATCTGGAAAAATGATGATGTCCAGAAACAGGTCGAGCATCTCCAGGGTGCCTCCATATCTCTTTGTGTAGGCCAAAACATCAACGTAAAGACCCTTAAAGTTGCCCTTCTCATCATAGACCTTTAGGATATCGTAACTCCGTCCGATAAAGGCGAAGTATACCATTGCCGTTTTCAATCACCTTAATTCCATCTACATAGAGGGGTGCAGGCATGCCGTAAAATCTGGACTTGGCAACTATAATGTCTCCTAAATCTGCTATCACTTCATCGTATCTTTCAAGGATTCTGTTTGGGATGCGCCTGTAGATGAGGCGGATTTTCCGGCCCATCATGGCATCTTAGGCTAAAATCTCAGGGAACAAATTTAAGACGAACCAAAGATGAGATCCTTTAATTTTTGAGGAAGTTCATCAATCTTAACCCTGATCTGCTCCCTCGTGTCCCTGTCCCTGATTGTCACGGTGTTATCCTCCGGCGTCTGGTTATCGATTGTCACACAGTAGGGGGTTCCAATTTCATCGTATCTTGCATATCTCCGTCCTATTGTATCCTTCTCATCGTATACCGCTATGAATCCAGCTTTCTGCAGGGTCCTAAAGATACCATAGGCTATCGTTGTTAGGGGCTCCTTCGCAACTAACGGCAGAACGGCAACCTCTATTGGAGCCATGTCCTTCTTTATCTTAAGATAAACCCTTCCATCCTCGTCAACAGTCAGTGAGTTCTCAAGCAGAAGGTAGAACGGTCTGTCAATACCAAAACTTGGCTCCAAGACATGGGGAACGATTTTTTCGCCGGTTATCTTTTCTTCAACTTCCCTGATTATGAAGTCCTTTCTCTCAAGCTCGTAACCCTCAATGCTTACCTTACCCGTTTCTTCAAGTTTCTCAACAAGTTTTCTAATCTCTTCCTCGTTCATCTCTTTAAGCTTCTCATTGACCCTCTTTGCATCACCCTTGAGCTTTGGGCCCACCTTTTTCATGTCCAGGCTCACTTTGAGCTTTTTCACAATCTTCGGCTTATCATAGTGGACCATGACTGTTAAATCGGCACCGCTCATCTCCATATGCCTACTCAGATCATAGTCCCCTCTGTAGGCAATTCCAACACATTCAATCCACCCGAATCTTTCGCTGTAAATTTCAACGTCCCAGGTGTCCTTTGAATAGTGTGCCCTCTCCTCCGGGAGCTGTTGCCTGAATCTTATTGCCTTTTCTGGAATACCTATGTCTAGGAGAATCCTCTTCACCATGGCCATGTAGTAAGCGAAGAACGTGTTCATAACATAGCCTTTTTTAACAGCCTCCTCAAGGGTAACCTCAATCGTTCCCAGATTTCTGAGCTGGTGTTCAATAGGATAAAGCCTCACAACTTCATCCCTGACCTCATCAAAGTGTGGGTGCTCGGTTTCTTTTGGGTTGAAGAATATCTCCACCTCAGCCTGTGTGAACTCCCTAAGCCTAATCATCCCCTGCCTTGGCGAAATTTCATTTCTGTATGCCTTCCCAATCTGAAACACGCCGAATGGGAGCTTATTTCTCGCAAAAGCGTTGAGTCTTTTAAAGTTCACGAAAATACCCTGGGCGGTTTCCGGTCTTAAATAGCCTTTCTTGTCCTTGTAGGGGCCAATGTACGTTTCAAACATCAGGTTGAAATACCACACATCGCTTAATTCTCCACCGCACTGGGGGCATTTTATACCGTTTTCCCGTATTATTCTGGTAAGCTCTTCAGAACTCAAGCCCTCAACGTCAATGCTAAGGTTCTCCTCGATGAGGTGATCTGCCCTGTATCTCGCGTGACATTTTGTGCACTCAACCAGGGGATCAACAAACTTTTCAACGTGACCTGAAGCTATGAAAACTTCCTCGGGGGTTATGTCCGGGGTTTCGAGCTCAAAAAAGCCTTCCCTCTGAAAGGCCTCCCTTATTTTATGCTCAATTTTTCTCTTTATTGTTGCTCCAAGGGGACCGTAATCATAGAAACCTCTCGCTCCCCCATAAATCTCAAAGCTCCCCCATGCAAAGCCCCTTCTCCTCATCAGATCTGAAAGGATTTCATATTTGTCTATCTTCATGCGCTCACCACCTTAAGGTGTGATAGTCCAAAATCCTAAAAACTTTGTGGAATGCTTCTTGGCATTTTACCAAAGCTGGTGCCTAATGTTGGGGTCGTGATACGAAAGAGTTATAAACCAATTTCTCCGTTATGAATGTGAGCTTTAGCTTTGATTATTTAGGAGGGAGGAGAAAATGGCGGAAAGACCACTTGATGTTATACACAGGTCACTGGACAAAGATGTTTTGGTCATCCTTAAGAAGGGATTCGAGTTTAGGGGTAGGCTTATCGGTTATGACATTCACCTGAATGTTGTCCTTGCAGATGCGCAGCTCGTTGAGGGCGGTGAGGTGACAAAGAAGTATGGCAAGATCGTAATTAGAGGGGACAATGTGTTGGCCATTTCACCGGTGGAAACTGAGTGAGGTGATTCTCGGTGGGAAGCGGAACAGCACCCCATGGAAAGAGAAACAGAACCCCAACTCACATAAAGTGCAGAAGATGTGGAAGAAAAGCCTACAACGTTAGAAAGAGATACTGTGCCGCCTGTGGCTTTGGGAGAAGCAGGAGATTAAGGAAATACAGCTGGTCGAAGAAGTGGAAGAAAGCCAAAAACGTTCACTGATTTTTTATCTTTCGCCTTATTTCAACAATTATTTTTGCCGGGGATAATCCTAATAAATACTGTTTTGAGATTTTAAATCATGAGTGCGAAGGATGATATTCTGAGTTATTTGAAATCAAAGGGTCATGATGGTGCTTTGCAGAGTGAGTTATACGGCATAGGCTATTCCCGCTCAACAATTGCCGAGGCCTTGGAAAGCCTCGAAAAAGAGAATCTCATTGTGAAAAAGAACGTTGGGAAAAAGGCGTACAGAATATGGATCGTTGATGAGGCCCCTTTTCCCCTTGAGAACACCCTTAGGCTTGGACTCCTAAGGGCTGTTGAATATCCCCATGCCCTTTTGACAGCCCATGATTTAAAAGAAAAGTATAATGTTCGAGTCTTAGTTTACAACTCAGCCCTCGAGCTTACAAACGCTCTATCGATAGGGAAGGTCGATTTAGCGTGTTCGCCGTTAATTACCCAAATCCTCTATGCCCTGTTAATGAAAAACATCAAGGTTGTCTCCGGCTGTGGGTTTGCGGGTAGTGGACTTGTTATGATGGGGAAGCTCAGGGAAGGGGTAACAATAGCTTCCTCTGAGCTCTCCACAATGGAGACCATGCTAAAGCTGTTCCTTGAGCGGATGGGCCTTGGAAAGGTTAAGGTAACGTATTTTAAAAACCCAGAGAATGCCGTGGAGTCGTTACTTAGAGGGGAAATTGATGGATTAAGTATCTGGGAGCCATATCTCAGCCTGCTTAAAATGAAGGGCTTCAATATCTATCATTACTCCGATTACTTTGGAAAATATCCCTGTTGTGCCCTGGGGGTTAATCTGGGATTTTTAGATACTAATGAGGCCCTTTTCCATGAGTTTTTTGAGAAGTTCAAAGATAATACTGAGAACCTGGAGAAAAGAAAGGAGGAAGCAGTAGAGCTCATTGTCAGGATCATGGGTTTTAAGGAGGAGCTTGTAAGGGAGAGCTTTGGGGGATTTATCTACGATTATAGGCTTACAAAAGGCCAGGTTGAAGAAATGCTAGACCGATTTGGTCTCAAAGTGTTCAACCTTGAAAAGCTCTTCTCATCGCAAGATTTTTAACTTCTACACTATTTTTATCGCTTAGACATTCATCTAAGTGATAACCATGGACGGCAAATTACGAAAGAAACTCTGGGAGCTTGCATGGCCTGCAATACTGGCAAACATCTCCCAGACATTGGTTAACCTAGTTGACATGATGATGGTTGGCCAGCTGGGTTCTCTGGCAATTGCAAGCGTTGGTTTGGGTGCACAGTTCGCATGGTTTATGATGCCCCTGATGTTTGCCGTTTCCACCGGTGTTTTGGCATTGGTCGCGCGTTTTGTTGGTGCTAAGGACTTTAAAATGGCAAATCTGGCCTTGGAACAGGGGATATACCTTGCTTTCCTCATGGGAGTACCGGTTATGATGGTTGGTTTATTTTTCGGAGATGATGCCCTGAGGATAATGGGTGCCAGTGAGGAGGTAATCAGGCTGGGCTACGAGTACATCAGGATATACTTCCTCTTTTACCCGATTAACTTCATGGGTTTTGCAGCCTTTTCAGCTCTAAGGGGGGCTGGCGATACAAGAACACCAATGAAGCTTAGCATCTTGACGAATGTTCTAAACGTGCTTTTAAACTATCTCCTAATCTTTGGAAAATTTGGCTTTCCGAGGTTAGAGGTTAAAGGAGCAGCATTGGCATCTGGACTTTCAATTGCGGTTGCATTTATCGTCGGTTTGTTTCTCTTTCTAAGCGATAAACTTGTCTTAAAGCTCAGGCCCAGTTTTAGATTTGATATCGACATGATCAGGAGAATTTTGAGGATTGGAATTCCTGCAACCATTGAGAGAATTGTTTTCAGCATTTACAACTTCATTTACATAAGCATCGTTACAAGGTTTGGAACGGTTGCTTTAGCTGCCCATCAGGTTGGTTTAAGGGTTGAGAGTATAGCGTACATGCCCGCTTTTGGCTTTAATATTGCCACCTCCGCCTTAGTCGGGCAGAGTTTGGGAGAAGGAAATCCAGAAAAGGCTGAGAAGGTTGTGTATGAGTCATTGAAGATGGTAACTGCTTTTATGGGTGTTATGGCCGTTATTTTAATCGTTTTTCCAAAATACCTTGTTATGCCCTTCATAACAAAAAGTGACCCCAATTATTGGCAGGTCATTCACCTGGCCACAATTTACCTCATGATTGTAGGCATAAGTGAAATCCCGCTGGGCTGGATGTTCGTTTTGAGTGGTGCACTGAGAGGTGCGGGCGATACAAAAAGCCCCCTGTATGTAACTGCAGTGAGCAAGTTGCTCTTCAGAATTCTCCCGGCTTATATTTTGGGATTTGGATTTACAATTGGCCCATTTCACTTTGAGGGCCTTGGAGTTATCGCCGCCTGGATTGCAATGAGCCTGGAAACGTTCACAACAGCCGGTCTCTTCTGGTGGGTGTTTAAGAGAGGAAAGTGGAAATACGTAAAGGTTTGAGATTAAAGCGCCGAAACGTTGAATAAGGCCTCCATTAGATGGCCGAAGAGATAACTTACAAACGCTGCACCCAAACCGGTTGTGACCATTTCCACGACCTTTTTCTTTATTGAGATTCCCGAGAGTATAGATATGAACGTTGCAACAACTGCCAGTGCCGTTCCTGCCAGCAATACCGAAAAGGGCAATGCAACCATAGAGGAGGACGCAAGGAAATAGGGTGTAACAGGAAACGCCACGCCAATGAGATAGGAAATCCCGGTGTATAATGCTGCTCTCACCTCGTTCTCGTCCTCCTCCTGGACAAGCAGTCTAATTATTGCGTCACGGTTTGAGGACAGCTTTTCGGCAACCTCTCTTGCAATATCCTCGGGCATTCCGCTCTCCAATAGTCTGTTTAACAGATCATCCCTTGCTCTATCTGGAGATACCCTAAACAGAACCTCCATCCTCTGCCTGATACTGTCATTTACCTGTCTCTGTGAGCGAACTGATATAAAGGTTCCAATTGCCATCGATAAAGCTCCAGCAACACCCACAATAAGTCCACTGATTCCAACGAGTTTTGGATTGTAAACGTAAACCGCAGATAGTCCAGTTACCGCGCCCAAAATCTCAACTAATCCATCATTCATCCCCAGAACAAAGTCTCTAAGGTTTTCCACATGGAATCTCCGCTTGCTTTCGTAGAAGAACTTCTCATGCTCTAGCTCATCCAGAATGACCTCATTGAGCTTTTTCCTTTCCTCTTCATCAATTCTGTCGCTGTATGTTGTTAAGAACTTGAAGTATTTTTGAATTGCGCTGTTTTCCCCCATTTCAAGAAGCGAGGCAACGGCTCCCGGGCCCAGGAGCTTTCGTAAAAGCTTTGTGCTATAAAGGGTTAACCTGCTGATTTTTACTGGCTGTGTCTTAACACCCCTCCTCGCTAAGAAGTCACGCCAGAACTTAGCATGCTTTGATTCAATATTCGAAAGCCTCAAAAATTCCTTCTTTAAATTCTCGTCTTTCTCAACTTTAGCAAGCTGAGCGTAAAGAACTGAGTCCGAGTATTCATCTTCATAAAACTGAATGGCCGACTTTATCATCTCATCCATTTTTCATCCCTCAATTAAAAGGTTATTGTAGTGATTTCAAAGCATCGAGCACTTCCTCGAAGGGAGCATCTGTCTTCAGGGCCGTTGGTGAGAAATGGGTTCTCGTTGCCCTGTAGCCTCTTTCCCCAAGAATCTCAATAACCTTGGCAATTTTCCTCGCTTCAAGGTTGTTTCTTCTAGCCAGTGCGTGGGTATCGTAGAAAAAGGGAAAATCAAGCTCTTCCTTAATGGTTCCCAAAAACTTCAACACCTCCCTTTTCTCCGCAATCTCTTCTTTCTCTGCTAGCTTATACATCTTTCCAACAATTTCCTCATTCTTAAGTTCCCCAAGCCACAGAGGCCCATAAGCTTTGGGCTTGCTTGGCAAAAAATCCCTCTCAATTTCAAACTTTCCACTCCTTTCATCGAAATACAGATAGCCGAGCTTTTCTAAAGTTTCATCCCCCTTCCTTGCCCCATCACGAAACCTTAAGAATACCCTAAAGTAATGATCCCTGTAATACGCAAAAAGAACTTCAAAGCCCATATCATACTTTGCAACGTATCTTGCAATGGTTCCTATTAAGATTCTCAAGCCAGCTTCATGGCAGAGCTCGCCTCTTATTGGTACCGCGTTGTATTTTCTTAGACATGCCTTTGGATGAGCGCCGCATAGGGGGGCTGTATCTGTTGCGGTGATTGCTAAGACACCCTTTCGCTTTACGCTCCTCAAAGCCGAGTCAAGGAACTCCACTGGCGAGCCGAAGGGATCAAGGTCAATGAAGTCAAAGTATCTAAACTGCTCATTCATTAATCTGTTGGCATCCATGTTCGTTGCAACTAAGATCTTGTCCCCTTTTAAAATTGCTTTTTTCCCATGCATCTCAATTTTGCCGGGGAAATTTAGTCTTAGATTTTCAACCATCAGAGCGAATGCATTGGGATTTATGTCATTGAGCCAGATCTCTTCAGCCGGCGTTTCCAAGGCATACCTGATCCCCCTAACCCCTGTGGCACTTAAAGCGTCTAAAACCCTTTCCGCTTTGACAACTTTA
>DQUR01000268.1 GCA_015662175.1 Thermococcus paralvinellae
AAGAAGCAGGCAATCAAGAGCGCAAGCGAAGCAGCAATCATGATCCTCAGAATCGACGACGTCATAGCAGCAAGCAAACTCGAAAAAGACAAAGAGCAGGGAATGGAGGGGATGGAAGGAATGAACATGATGGGTTGACCTCTCTTTGCTACTTTTCTACTTTATTGGCTCCTGATAATGAGCAAATTTCTTTAATGTGCACCATTTTTAGAAACAGCAAAAGTATGTTGCCCGCCCGTAACCCCCGCCTTCATTGAAGCCAAAGAACGGCATTCTCAGACGGGTTAACCCAGGCGGGCAGAATTGTGCTCGGTCAGGGTTACCCACGGTCATCGTGCTCCGTAACGCGGAAGGCCCTCCCGTGGGGACCTCGCTATGACCGAGCTGTTGCCCCTGCATCGCCCCCCGGTTCATTGTCCCCGGGGTCCTCGCGCAGGGGCATTATAATATTTAGCCCTTTGGCTTATAAGTTCTTGGTTGTAACATGAGGGCAGTCTAGAATGGCAGTGTCATAGTGATATAAATTGTCAAAATGCCAAAAATTTATTTAAAAGTTTTTCCAACATCTTTCAGGTGAGATAAATGGACGGGAAGATAATCCATGACCCCATTCATGGAAGCATGAGGATTAAGGGAGTTATACTGGATTTAGTGAAAACTCCGGAGTTTCAAAGGCTCAGAAGCATAAGACAGCTTGGACTGGCATACCTCGTGTATCCGGGAGCAAATCATTCACGTTTTGAGCATTCCCTTGGGGCCCACAATATAGCGAGCCGATTAGCTCAGGAGGTTGGGCTTGAAAATGAGGAGAAAACTCTACTTGAAATGGGGGCTTCGCTTCACGACATAGGACACGGGCCATTTTCACACACGTTTGAGCAGATTTACAAGCACTATGTTAAAGAATATGACCACATGCGCCTTGGTCGAAACATAATCCTCGGAAAAATAGACATCATTGATATGGACAATAGAAAGCTTATTCCGGAGATAATTGAGAGTTATGGCTATTCACCAAAAGAAGTCGCTAACCTGATTCTGGGTAAATGCGAGAAGCGTTATTTGGGCCAGATGCTCCATGGGGATGTTGACATTGACCAGATTGATTATCTCATGAGGGATGCCCATTATACAGGCGTTGCCCATGGGATAATTGACATTGAGAGGCTTCTAAAAGTTTTAAAAGTCCATGATGATCAGCTCGTGGTGGATGAAAAGGGAATTGAGGCCGTGGAGGGGATGATGGTTGCCAGGGCTTTGATGTATTCGAGGGTTTACTTCCATCATACAGTTAAAATTGCTGAGGGAATGCTGACGAGGGCTTTGGAGTTTGCCCTCGAGGAGGGACACTTGTGGGACTTCTGGAAAATGACCGACTGCAGGGTTCTTGTGGAGCTTGAGGATCTTGAAGGCTATCCGGGTGAGATTGTGAAGCGTATTAAGTACAGGGACATTTACAAAGCGGCCGTGCTGGCAAGTGCAGATGGGCTCTCTGCAGAGGAGAAGAAAGAATTGCTGGGCATATATAGAAACGTCAAGAGGAGACAGGAAATCGAAAGAAATCTGGCCGATGCCGTTGGGGCAAAGGAGGGGGAGGTAATCCTTGAGTTTTCGATTGCTGACCTAATGCTCAGTGAACCTAGATTGAAGGCCACGGAAATTAACGTGTTGCTACACACCGGGGAACTGCAACCTCTTACAAAAGTAACCCCCTTGGCAAACGCGTTAAAAAGGAGACAAACCCCGAGATGGGCTGTGCTGATTGCTTCACCGGTAGAATACGTTGATAAAGTTAGGGAAGTCTGGAAGAAAGTAATTTTCAGCTGATCATCCTTTTCTTTATATCCTTCTTCAACCCTTCTATCATCTCGATTAGCTCATCGGCATCTCTGATTTCTGAGAGGGCTTTTTTGGGTATCAGAGGTATCTCCCCAACGACTTCCGTCTTTGTTTTCTCCAGGATGAATACACCATCGCTATGAATTATTTTGCTGACTTCATTGACCATTCGGGCTCTTTTCACAGTTGTCTTGGTTTTCCTTTGGTCTATTCCCGTCAGAATCTTAAACTCCTCCTCTCTTGAAATTGCATTGAACGGTGCTTTCTTGATTTTCACAACTGCCATTCCTAGGGATTTTAAGCGCTCAAAAATTTCCCTTTCAAGCTCGTTTTCCGGTTTTACATCAAGCTTGGCCTCAACTTTCGCGTGCAGAATGTCAATGGGCTTGGCCAGAGGCTCGTTGAATATCTCCTCCAGCCTGAGGGCCACATCCAGGCTAACAGCCTGTTCCCCTTTCTCGTAGTTTTTCAGACTTTTTCTTGAAATACCCAACATCTCAGCAAGCTCACCGATGCTGTATCCATACTTTTCCCTCAAATATCTGAGATATTCACCATTGATCTTGACATAAAATCCTCCTCTCTCGGCGAAAATTACAGGCAGTTCACCCTCGACCATCACATCGTAGAGGGTTTGGGGATTCAACGCATAGATTCCAAAGCGCTCGTAAACCACTCCCTCCTCGAGCTCATCGTTTTTGCTCTTGAGCCCAACTATCAGCGGTGAGGCCTGGAAGAACTTGGCCAAACGCTTTAAATCCTCAGCCTGCTCCTCTGTGAGTGTATCAATGTTCTGTAAAACTTTGATGAAGAGCAATAGGAATAACCCGCTCGCCACCAGGTCGAAGCATGCGCCTTTAAATTCCATCCTCGCGGTCTTAAATCCAGTGCTCCGTAAGATGCTCTCAACGATCCTGATTATTCTCTCCTTCTCCATCATCATTTATAAATTGGAAAAGGAACTATAAAAAGTTAAGGTCACCAGGAGTACATGGGGAAAGCTTTTAATTCCCCGCATTTTTCTACGCTTTGATGATGCTCCACATAGGAATTGACGATACCGACTCACCAGATGGCATGTGCACGACCTATTTGGGAGCCCTGATTTACAGGGAAATTTCCCGGTTAGCGGAACCCTTGGATTTGCCGAAACTGATTAGGCTGAATCCCAACGTTCCATATAAAACGAGGGGGAACGGCGCGGTTGCAATGAGCTTTGAGGTTGATGAAGAAGATGTTCCAAAAATTAAGGGACTTGTCCTCGAGATGGTTGAAAAATTAGCTGAGTTAACTCATGAGAACACAAATCCCGGCGCGGTGTTTTTGGAGGGGGAAGTGCCCAAAGAACTAACTGACTTCACATACAAAGCCATCTGGGAGCATGTGACAATTGAAGAGGTGGAAAAAGTTGCCAAAGATGTTAATGCTGAAGTCCACAAGTTCAAGTGTGGAAGGGGGATTGTTGGCGCTTTAGCGGCCATTGGCCACCCCTTAAATAATTTCACCTATGAGCTTTTGGCATATAGAAAAAGGGAACTCTGGGGAACCCCAAGAAAAGTTGATGAAAAGAGCGTTTTTGAGATGGATAAAAAGTTCTACCCGTTCACCTACGACAACGTTGATTGGGGAAAGCGTTCTGTTTTGATAACTCCTCACGGTAAAGATCCAGTTCTGGTTGGAATCAGGGGGATTGATAAAAATAGAGTCCTGCTGGCCTTCGAAAGTTTGGTTCTTGAAGAAATTGAATTTCACCAGATCTTTAAAACAAATCAAAACACCGACGACCATTTGAGGTTCAAGCTCATTAAGGACCTGAAAAACTATGACAGCGTGATAATTAGGGGTAAGGTTGTAAAGAGCTACTGGGAAAGGGGGAGGCACGTTTTCATTGAGGTGAGCGATGGAACCGGTGAATTGAGGGTTGCGGCATACGAGCCGACCAAGGAATTCAGGAGATACGTAAGAATGCTGATTGAAGGGGACGAGATTATAGCGGCTGGAGGGGTTAAGGAGTTTGAAGGTGAGCTAACGCTCAATCTTGAGAAGTTCTATCCAGTGAAGCTTGTGCCTAAAATCGAATATCGGAAGCCCAAGTGTCCAGAATGTGGCGGGACGATGAAGAGTAAGGGCGATTACCTCAGGTGCAAGCGCTGTGGCTATAAGATGCCGAAGAAGCTTATTCCCGTTGAAGTTTCGAGAGAGCTGGAGAGAAAAATCTACGAGGTGCCTCCGGATGCAAGGAGGCATCTATCGAGGCCGCTGGTGCTGCCGGGTGGAGAAAATAAGATGATAGGATGAATAGGATGATAAAACATTAGTAAACCAGTCCAAACAAGAACAGCGGGACTTTTCCCTTTCCAGTGACTAGACCATCAACCGCTATGTAGTCAGGTTTCTGGTAGCGACCCTTTGATTCACCTCCTACCTCGATAATCCATTCGCCAACCCTGAAGTCAGCGGTTTTCTCGCCCCTCTTTCCCTTGAGGTAGCAGAGACCGAGGTTCCGCAGGTGGTTCACGAAGAGCTTTAAATGCATCGGTTTCGTACTTAACGCTAATGGCAGAGAGGTCTTCGAGGATTACCTTCCGAATAGAGTTGTCAAGGGCATCGTAGAAGCCACTCCTCGGGTAGAGCACCCCTCCCTCTCGCATGTATTCCCTCCAGAGTGGGTGGAGTTCAGCGTACATATCTGTCAGATCAAACGCTCTGGAAAGGATTTCTTTTAGTGGGTACCTAGGAATATTGAAGCCCCTCTTTATGCTGAGCCATTCCCTGAAGGAAGCGGGAGTTAATTCCTTGAGGACGACCCTTCTTGACAGGTCAGCTTCCTACAGCCAATGAATTCTGAGAAGAACACCTTTCCTCATGCTTGTCATGGAGCGTCTTAAAGTCCTCGGCCCAATCTGCATTCCTGTGAATCATGAAAACATTTCTGTATCCCATCTCCGCGAGGGATTTGCCATCTTGTCCTCACACAAGGACAATATGCGTGCATATTGTTTAGATAAAAGAACAAAATGTCAGCGCATCACCTTCCACACCAGCACCGGAAAGACGAGCGTTGCATCGGCCCATATCTCCACGTAGTCAGCCCTGGCCCTTATCTTTCCCCAGCTCACTCCCTCGCTCGGCGGTGCGCCGCTAAGCGAGCCGTCCCAGGGGATGGCGGTGGTGATGTATATCGCGTAGTCCGTTCCCCCCCTGAAGAGGTTGGCGTTTATTATTGCATGCTTTGGCAGGGAACCTCCAAGAATTATCGAGGCTGTCTCCTTGGCAGTGATAGCCAGGTTGTTGAGCCTCACGATGTCGTTGGCCACGTCTATGATAAGCTCTCTGTCCCCGCGCTCCTCCTTGAAGAAGTAGAGCATGTCCCCTATTGAGCCGTCGATTATGGCGGGGCAGAATATCGGGACGTTCCGCTTGTAGGCCCAGTAGATTATCGAGCGCTCCTTCTCCTTCCCGAGCTTTTCGTCCATGTAGCGACCCATCTCGTAGATGAACTCGCTCGCCGTTAGCGGTTCCCCGCGCTCCTTTTCAATCTCAAGAACCCGCTCAAAGAAGGGTATCATGTACTTCTCGAATTCAATGTACCTGTCGTTGGGAACGAAGATGTTGCCTATCCTGTTTATACCCTTCTCCCTCATCTCCACGTCGTTTACGTACCAGTCACCCAGAATGAACGGCTTTAGGGCCTTTATGAAGTCCTCCTCAACGCCACCGGCCGTTGTCACGATGACGTCCACCTTCCCCTCCTTGACCAGCCATGCTATCAGCTCTCTGAGACCGGAAGAGGCTATGTTGGAGGTGTAGCCGAGAAATACCCTGACCTCTTCGCCGCTGGCACGCTTTTCCTCCACCTTTCTCCATATTTCAATGGCTTTCCCAAGGTGAGTTGCCTGGAAGCCTATGCGGTGATAGTAATCGAGGACCTCTTCAAGATTTTTCACCTCATCCAGCCATGGCCCCTCGATGGGCGTTCCCTCAATCTCTTCCGATTCCCTGAGGACTATATCTTTTGGTTTGCTCATGATAGTGGGTTCATGGTAGGGTGTATAAACTTTGCCCAAAAGCGGTGCATTCCTCAGGAGCTTGGCGACCATGAATACGCCCATGTTTCCCGGACTATGACGTTACCGGTCTATAAAAACGCTTAGGCCACATGAAAAAATGAAAATTGTTAGAAGGGAATTCCCATCTCCATGGCAATCCTCCTGAGCCTTTCAATTCTCTTCTGCGTTGGTGGATGGGTTGAGAACAACTCTGCAAAGCTAATTCCCCTAAATGGATTCACGATGAACATGTGGGCCGTTGCCGGGTTGCCGTCTCTAAGGGGTTTCATAGAGACGTAATATTCGATCTTCTCAAGTGCCCTCGCTAACGCCCATGGTTTGCCACTTATCCTCGCTCCGGTTTCATCCGCCAGGTATTCCCTTGCCCTGCTTATGGCCATCTGAATCAACATTGCGGCTATCGGCGCAAGAACTATAAGCAACACAGCCCCCAGAACGCCTCCAGCGTCCCTATCCCTGTCCCTTCCTCCAAGTCCCCCAAGCCAGAGCATCCAGCCGGCCCATCTTGCAACCATGATGATTGCCCCGGCCAGAACCGCTGCAAGGGTCTGAATCAAAATGTCCCTGTTTTTGATGTGACTTATTTCATGCGCCAATACCCCTTCAAGCTCGTCCCTGTCAAGGAGTCTGAGCAAACCCTGGGTTACCGCAACAACCCCATGCTTTGGATTCCTGCCAGTTGCAAACGCATTTGGAACATCGGTGGGCACGATAGCCACCTTTGGAGTTGGGATTTTGGCTTCTCTCGCAAGTGCCTTAACCATGCGGTAAAGTTCTGGAGCCTCTGTTTCGTCAACTATCCTCGCTCTATACCAGCTGAGGACGATTTTATCGCTGAACCAGTAGCTGAAAAAGTTCATGACCATGGCAAATACGAATGCAAAGAGCAATCCTGCCTCATTGCCGAGCACATAACCCAATGCCATTAGCAACCCGGTTAGGAATGCCATCAACAGACCCGTTCTCAACCATAGGCCGAGCCCCATCTCACTCACCTCCTAGATTTATGTAGGGAATTATTTCGTCATAAACCTGAGTCCAGTCAACAATCCCAATTCTCTTTTTAATGCCCTTATTTAGGAGTTCCAAAATTTCCTCCACAATCTGATCAGGTGTTTTCCCCGTGGTGTCAATTTCAATGATATTTTCATGCTCGTCAATGGCCTCGATCAGGCAGACATCAACGAGTTCAGCCTCAACGTTCTCACTTACCTTTTCCCTACTGTAGCCCCTATTTCTTAACCTCTCGCCAATGATTTTTGGGTGCAGGCGTAGGATTATAACCTGAT
>DQUR01000198.1 GCA_015662175.1 Thermococcus paralvinellae
CTTTTATGAGAAGCGACTCTTCCTTACCATGGGATATTGTCTTCCAGGCCAGAAAAGACGAGGTGTGGATGTCTGGCAGCAGTTCCGGTGCAATTATCTTTCTCATGACTTCCCTTATTGTATCCGTGCCTATAACGCTCCTCATGCCTAA
The DNA here is from genome assembly GCA_015662175.1 of Thermococcus paralvinellae. GTDB lineage: Archaea > Methanobacteriota_B > Thermococci > Thermococcales > Thermococcaceae > Thermococcus_B > Thermococcus_B paralvinellae_A. Next base: position 152 of record DQUR01000198.1, read on the forward strand.
GCGAAACGCTAGCTCAGTTGCTATCGTCGATTTGCCGACACCGGTTGTGCCCCCGAGGAGTATGGTTATGGGTATCTTATGCCTTCTGAATCGGCGCCAGAATAGATAGCGCTTCGCCGCTTCTTTGAGGCCATGACTGAGCAGCTTTTTGTATGTAAGTTCCCCTATTTCCTCGGTTGTTACAAGCCTGCGCTTCTTCTCGGTGAGCTCTTTCTGAATCTCCGTTGCAATGGTGTAAGCTATGCCAACATCAACACCGGCAAGGGTTATCGAACGCGTTAGGATACCCCTTGAGAATGGCAAACGTATCTTTCTCTCTGGGTCTGTAACGATTATCATCTCCTTCCCTCCAGAATCGAACGCCCCAGCTTGAGGATGGCCTCCCGCAGATCCTTTCCGTCAATGTTGATCGGTTCGTTGTCAAGGTAGATAACCTCAATCCCGTTCTCCAGAGCCCATCTTGTGACAACATCAACCGCCGCTGCTTTAAGCTCAACCGCAACCGCATCTATGTTGCTGAAATTGTTCAAATCCCTGATGAGATGCTTCCTTCGGGAGAGATTGGCCGAGGTGTAAAGAACTTCCGCCCCCAGCTTTTCGAGCCATTCCCTGGCACGGGGAAGGGCATCGTCGGAGGTCATGATTAGACCAAGCCTCTTCCCCGAAACCTCTCCAAGGGGTCTCGGGCGAAAGGCCGTTAGATGAATATCGGCGCTTGAATTGATTGAGCTTATGGTCTCTTTCAATTTCCTGAGATGACTTTCGCTTACGGAATCCGCCATGGTGATAACTACCATATCCGAAAGGCTTATTCTAAAGGGGCCAAAATAGCTCTTAATGAATTCCAGCTTCACCTTCGCGCTGGTTACCAGAATGCATGCATCGGCCCGGTATGAAGGAAAAGTTGCCCCGCTGCCCTCAAGGATTATGATATCCTTGGGAAGCCTTTCTGCCAGTTGTATCCCCTCATCCACAACGTCAAAGAATGAAAACCCGGCCATTCCACCTCCACAGCGGCGACAGCCGATGGTTGTTACCCTCGCCGTTAGTGCATCCTCAAAATGATCGGAGGCGGCATGTTTTCCCTCCTCTGAAACCTTCAGGAGGAACTCGGGTGTTATCTCAAATCTATCCCCCTCTATCAGCTCAGGCTCTATCGGCCCCCCGCGCCCCATCGTCACTATCACAGGCTTGGCTATCTCCTTGAGGGTTCTCGCCACGAATCCACTCACGGCGGTTTTTCCTACCCTCTTACCTGTGCCTATGATCGCAAGGCTGGGTTTTCGAGTTCTCTTGAGCCTGCGGGGAGTGAAGTGAAAATCAGCCCCCCTGTAGGGTATCCCGTAGAGCATGCAGAGGGAGGCTATCTTAAAGCGGTCCTCATAGTCGAGCACGGGCTCATCGCTTAAATCCACCACCTCGGTTATCTCGTTCTCCTCAAGGGCCCTTCTGAGGGATGTGAGGTAATCATCCCCATGGTATACCCTGAAACCAAGCTTTTTCTCCATCTCGCCCATGCTTCCAATCTTTTCTCCCCCACCGAGAAAAACGGCACAGCAGACATTCCCCAGTTTTCTCACCGCCCAGGCGGTGACATCGGGATAATGCTCGCCGTCAATCAGGACTAGTCTTCCCTTACCCATAGCACCACCATTAACCTCTCCCCTCTGGAGAATTTAATCTTTTGGGGGCGGTGGGCGAGATGTTCACTTGGTGAATTTAGGGGAAAACGGCTTAATCTAGGTTGCATGGGGATGGGTGTGAGAAGTTCCAATCACGTATCGCCCTGAAACAAGCCTGGCGAGAACTAATGCGCTCTCATAAGTGTAAAAACCCAAACATTTACTTAACATTTGGAGTCGATTGCAACCCGGCGTTTATCATCCAGAAACCTTAGCAATGGGCCAAAAGCCTCCAAACAAGCTTATGTATCACAACCGCGCCAACAGGTTTTAGCTCTCACCAAAAATGATGACCCACCCAAGGAGAGCTAAAGCTAACAGACGGTTTAAAAAATCTGAGGAAAGGAAAAGCTCACCACCTCTCAAGCAGATAATCTTTTTCCTTCAGGAAAATCCTTGCCCTCTCCTGGATTATCTTTTCAGCCTCTGCCGTTGTTAATTCCTTCGTCTTTTCAACGAAATCAGCGGTCTTTGCAAAGTAGAGGGGAATTAAGGGCTCGGCATTCTTGAGAATTCCGTTCTTGTATGCAACGGCACCATCAAAGAGGACATGACTCCAAAGGACGTCATCAAACTCAAAGGTTTCGAGGGCCTTTGTAACTTGAACGAATGTCTCCTCACTTAGAACTTTCCTTAAAATTACCTCATTCTCCCTGAAAAGTCCCCTGGATTTTTGTTTTAAAAGTTCAAGTGTAACTTTTACCTCCCTTGGTTCCTGCCATTCAATGCTTCCGAAAGTTTCGACTTCTTTAATTTTCCTGACTGGCCTCCACTTCTCCTCGTATTTCTTCATTAACATGAAAAGGGTTCCAACGACTTGGTTGAACATCGGGCCAAGGGAAGCGGCAGGATCCTTTGGATTGTGTATCTTTAAGCCAAGGGCTGTTTGAATTACCCTGAATCCCTCTGCTAGGGCTGTTGTGGTCAAAAAGATATCAACACCAAATCTTGCAACGTCCGTTTTCCAGATCTCTTCATCCGATAGATAAACGTCAATTAGCCCTGCACTGATTCCAAAATCTCCCCCAATTGGCTGTCTAATATTGTAGCCATACAGGGATACCGTCATTGGGTAAGCGATGTTGTTCGTTATCGTTCCATCATATTTGTGCCTTATGTAAAGGGGAGCAACGAAATCGTAGCCATCCTCAATGGGCTTGGCAAACTTATAAATCCATTCCGGGGTTATGCTTCTCAAATCGCTGTCAACAAAAACAAGGGCATCAACTCCTTTATCCCTTGCAAGCTCCATGAGTTCTTTCATTGCGCTGCCTTTGCCGGGAATTGGCCACTTATAAACGAAACTCATTACCTCTACCCCTTCGGGGACTCTGGTTTTCATAACAACTTCTCTCGTTCCGTCGCTGCTCCCACCGTCGGCGTTGGCTATTATTCCCCCACCGAAGTATTTTTTCAGCCCTTCAGCCGCTTGCTTAACCACAAAACCTATGGTATCTGCGTTGTTGTAACTTGGTATCCCCACCATAACCCTCATCTTCATCACCTGAAAAATACAACCATCCAAAGTGGTTTATAATAGAAAATGATATATACTTTTTGTTTGCCGGATTACTATTAGTGATGCTCCATGCCCGAGCGGAAGCTAAGGGTGGGCATTGTGGGTTGTGGAAACATATTCAATCTGGCCCACAAGAATGCCCTTAAGAACATTGAAACAGTAAAGGTTGTCGCTTTTATGGATATTAAGGAAAAGAAAGCAAGGGAAGCTGCAAAGGAATTTAATGCCACGTATTTTAAAAATCTGGATGAATTCCTTGACCTGGATTTAGACGTTGTTGAAATTTTAACCCCCACATATACACATGCTGAGATTGCGATTAAGGCACTGAAGGCTGGCAAGCATGTTATTGTTGAAAAGCCAATAGCCCTAAGGAGTGAAGAAGCAGAAAAAATGATAAAGGTGGCGGAAAAAGAAGGACTGTGGCTTCTGGTTGGGCACACAAGGAGATTCGATAAGAGGTGGATGCAGATAAAGGAAATCATCAAAAAGAGAAACATTTTACCAATGCAAATTAGAAAAGCAGAGGTTCAAAGATTACCTTTTCCGGAGAGTGCATGGTACTGGAAGCCCCACAAGGGAGGAGGGGTTGCAATTGATTTGGGAGTTCATGTCACAGATTTCCTGAGGTGGTTCTTTGAGAGCGAGCCTGTTAGGGTTTTTGGAATTGGGAAGGCGATAAGGAAGGAAGCAAAAATCAACAACACCTATGACCACTTTGTCATGATGATACAGTTTGAGGGAGGAAGGACCGGAATAGCGGAGGTGAGCTGGGCATATTCTTACCCAGCCCGTTATGGTGTGTTCTATCACCATCTTGACATCCTCGGCAAAAACGGAAGGATAAGGTACACCCCGATGGACACTCCTGTTGTTGGTGTCATTAAGAGTCACTTCGAAATGCCAAGGTTTTCTCCAATGCTCTCAACGTTTCCGGATGCATTCGAAAGAGAACTGAGGCATTTCTTCCGTGTAATCCTTGGAAAGGAAGAGCCTGCAATTGCACCAAGGGATGCATTGATAGCACTTCAAATAGCTGAAAAGGCCGTTGAGTCAGCCCAAAAGGAGGAACCTATTAGCCTTGAGGGGGTGATGGCATGAAAATTAACATTGGGATCATAAGCTATGCCCACCCTCATGCCCTCAGATATGGTTCGACTTTCGCTTCCACTCCAAAGGTCAGACTTTATGCAATTTCTGGAGATGGTGCAAATTCTGATGTTGCTAAAAGGGAAGCCCAGAGGCTTAAGGCTAAATTCTACAAGAACTATGAAGAGTTGCTGAGGGATGAGAAGGTTGATGCTGTCTATGTTGCAATCGAGACTTATCGCCACAGGGAAGTCGCTCTCAGGGTTATTGAAGAGGGGAAACATCTCTTACTTGAAAAGCCAATTGCTTTAACCCTTGAAGATGCTGATGAAATCGTCAAAGCAGCCAGGAGAGCTGGGGTTAAACTGATGGTGCCTTTCAATCCAAGGTTCACAACTCCCCTCAGAAAAGCAAAGAGCATGATTGAAAACGGGGAAATAGGGGGATTAGAATACATTTATTCAATCTCCGAATATGTTAAGCCACCAATATTTCTTGAGGGCTTAGACATGACCTGGTTCCTTGATGTTAGAAAGTCCGGTGGAGGAGGATTCATGGACACTGCACCACATGGTATTGATTCTCTTCTCTGGTTAACGGAGAGTGATGTTAAGAGAGTCTATGCAGACATTGGTTCAAAGATTTATGGATTTCCAGTTGATGACATAGGGACTGCAGTTTTGGAATTCAGAAACGGTGTTACCGCGGTGTTAAATGCCGGTTGGGGCAACCCAAAGGGCTATTCATACGGGATTGAGATGAAATACTACATCCTCGGCAAGGATGGTTTTTTGGATATAAGAACAGCGTATCCCGATTTCACAGTGTATCAGGATAGGGCTGAAAAGATATACTGGGAAAGACCGGATGTTGAGGGGATTGTTAAATGCTTTGTATGTTCTATACTTGAGGATAAAGAGCCTCCAATAACTGGAGAGGATGCAAAGAAAAATTTAGAGATAGTTTTGGCAGCTTACGAATCCTCAAGAACTGGAGGGGTTGTAAAGCTGTAGTTCCTTTTTCTTTTCTGTTTCTTTTGCAAGATACAACAACTGAAAGTGGTTTTATCGTAATGTTTATATATCTCTTTAAAGCAGGTTTTAGTGACTCACTGTACTGGGGTGAGGTGTAATGAACCGAAAAGTAGGACTTTTAATTTTTGTTCTTTTAGGAGCAATAGTGAGCGGTTGCATAGGTGGTGAAAAGGCCACAACGCCGACCACCTCTGAACAGCCAACAACTACTGAGCAACCAAAAGAAACAGTAAAGCTAATTTGGCTTTCAACACAACTGAGCCCACCAGAGGAGAGGGCTTTTGTCCAAGAAGAGCTCCTGAGCGAATTTAAGAAAGAGACGGGAATTGATGTTGATTTCATACCTATGAGCTATTCCGATATGGCCACAAGACTTGAGGCTGAGCAAAAAGCTGGAAAAGTTACCATTGACCTTATTGGCGACTTACACGGTGGCTTGGATTACTTTAACTCAAAAGGCTGGTTAATGGACCTGGGTGGAATGCCAAAGCTCGAGGGAAGAACCTTCATAACGACCTTTGAGAAATATGCAACGATTGGAGGAAAGAAGGTTTATGTTCCATGGATGAGTGCCACATACGTTATGGTAATCAACAAGAGGGCATTTGAATATTTGCCAGACGGACTTACAAAAGAAGATGTCATCAGGGGATCTGACAGGTGGACCTATGATAAGTTCTTGGCCTGGGCAAAGAAGCTAAAAGAGGCAACAGGAAAGCCACAGGTTGGATTTCCGGCTGGACCAAAAGGACTCTTTGTAAGATTCCTTCACGGGTACATATATCCATCGTTCACCGGTCACCAAGCAAAGGCATTTGACAGTCCGGATGCGGTTACAATGTGGAACTACCTCAAGAAGCTCTGGCCGTACGTAAATCCAGCAAGCACGACTTGGGACGCAATGGCCGAGCCGCTCCTAAGAGGTGAGGTTCTTATTGCATGGGATCACACCGCAAGAATTAAAAACGCAATTGAGACGAACCCAGACCAATTCGTAGTTGTTCCTGTTCCGAGAGGACCAAAGGGAAGAGGGTTTATCTTGGTAGTTGCTGGGCTGGCAATTCCAAAGGGTGCTCCGCATCCAGAGGAGGCATGGAAGTTAATTGATTACCTCACAAGACCAGAGACACAGGTTAAAATCCTTGAGAAGGTTGGATTCTTCCCAACAGTCAAAGAGGCAAGTGGCATATTACCGGAAGGGCCACTTAAGATTCTGGCTGAAGGTGTTACCGCACAGTCCTCAACACCAGATGCAATTGTTGCAATGATACCAAATCTCGGAGCAAAAGGTGGTGAGTTCAAAGACATTTACAGAACAGCATTCGAGAGAATAGTTCTCAAGGGCGAAGATCCAGCAACGGTCACAAAAGAACTCAAGCCGAAGCTCATTGCACTCTTTGAGGAGCAGGGTGTAGAGGTTCCATGAGGGAGGAACATGAAGGTTAGGGCTCTCCCCTACCTTTTAATTTTACCCGCCTTTGCGTATTTGATATTTTTTGTTGGTTATCCCCTTCTTCAGGCCCTGTATTTAGCTTTCACGGAAAACGGTGTTTTTTCACTTGCAACGGTCAATAGGGCAATCGGTGATCCCCGTTTTTGGGATGCCCTTAAATACACTATCGGTCTGGCTGCCGTTATTGTGCCCACTCAGGTTGGTTTAGCGTTAGTTTTGGCTCTGATTATGAACAGGGCGTTTAAGGGTAAAGATTTAACGCTTTATGCTTTAATAATTCCCCTCACGATCAGTGATGTTGCCGCAGGTTTAATTTGGTATGCCATGCTTTCTCCAAGCGGATTTTTAAATAAACTCCTCTTAAACCTTGGATTAATTGACAATCCGATTTATTTCTTCGGCTATCAATTTAGGCATATGGAGTTTTTGGCAATAGTCTTGGCAGAGCTTTGGAGAGCGACTGCGATTGTTTTTGTTATAATCTTGGCTGGTTTGCAGATGATAAGTCAGGAGTACTTGGAAGCAGCGGAAGTATTTGGAGCAGATTACTGGAC
>DQUR01000073.1 GCA_015662175.1 Thermococcus paralvinellae
GAGACCAATATTTTAGTTGTAGCCTTTATGATTGCCGTTGTCATTTTTACATCCCTTTTTATGCCGTCTCAGCACCATTAGAACTCCTGAAACCCATGTAAACAGAACAGTTGCCCCACCAAAGGCATCGAAACCTCTGTAATCAAAGACCGTGTTTGTAACAATGTTATTGGTTGAGGCTTCAATCTGCGTACGAGTTATGAACTAGTTGTCCATCTCCTTGCGGGGGCTCTCTAAATTCCATCACCTCCTTATCAGTGGTGTTCTTTATAGGCACAAATACATTGTCGTTGTTAGACACGCACAACACCAGCTTCAGCTATTGCCGCATCTGGAGTTGGAGAACATGAAGAATGGTAACTATTGCGCTAACCAGGAGGTACACTCTAAATTAATATTTGGAAAATGGAAAACGCGTTACTCTTCGTATTCCTCAATAGCACCAAACCTACAAACACTCGCACATATGCCACAGCCAACACACTTGTTTGGATCAATTTTATGCACTTTTCCTGGAGTTCCTGTTATAGCGTTCTGTGGACACTTCCTTGCACATAACGTACATCCCTTACATTTATCTGGAACTATGCGGTATTTCCTGACTTTTTTACTCTTTTGTGCCTGTGTCTCTATCATCTCCTCAATCTCCCCATTATTAAGCCACCTTAGGTTGTCATCATATTTATCGTGAGTTGCAAGGAGGAATTCCTTGCTCATTTCCAGAGCATTTACCGGGCACACATCGACACACTGAGCACAAAATACGCATCTACCGAGCCAGAAGGTTACCTTTTTGATTTCAGGTATGAATTCAATGACCCCAGCAGGGCAAACCATTACACAGAGCTTACAGCCAACACACTTGTCAGCATGGTAAACGAGCTTTCCCCTAAATCCCTCGGGGGTTGGGACTGGCTCGGTCTCTGGGAACATGTTTGTTGCTGGCTTTCTGAAAAGATTTGAGAGAACTGTGGAGAGGGTTGGAGGTATCTTCATGCTATCACCCCCAGCTGGTCAATTGCAAGGATTAATGACCCAATTATCGCAGCGGAAAGGAGTCTAAGCCAGAACACCTGCACCGCATGGGTAATCCTCAACCTCCCAGTTATTGCCCTAAAGATGCTCATGCTGATGAATAACACTACAAAGACCTTAAATGTGTGGAAAAGTATGTCAACGACAAGAGCTGATATTCCGCTAAGCCCAACGTAAGCACTTATATCCCATGGTAGGAAAATAGCAACAACCAAGCTTGCACTCACGAACATTTTTAGAGCATTGCTGAGCTCAAATAATGCAAGATGCCTTCCGCTATATTCAGCCATTGGACCCTCAGCAACTTCAGTCTCCGCTTCCGGAATATCAAAGAAGCCAACCTCTATCTCACTTGCCAGCCAAGCTAAGAACACAAAGAGCAGTATGAACGTCCCGATTAACGCCAGAGGTGTTCCACTCCATACGTTTCTCTGGTAGAACGTAGCCAAGCTGAAGGGTTTTTCAACTCCAAGGTGATTTAGCCTCCATAGGATTGTGAAAAGTGCAAGCATCATTGGGACTTCCCTTGAGACCAAGATTATCATCTCTCTCTGAGCACCTATTCGAGCATAAGGTGAGCCAGAGCTTATTGCCCCCAAAACCCTGATGAAACCAATGAGAGTTAGCAAATAGATGAACACGATTACGTCACCCTTTGTGGCAAAGAGAGGTGCAAACCCCATTGGAGTGTATGCCAGCAAGGCTATTGAAACAGCCAAAGCCAAAACTGGAGCCAGCTCATAGAACTTATTGGCATGCCTTGGAATTATCGACTCCTTACTCATAAGCTTTAGGAAGTCATAGAATGGCTGTAACAGAGGAGGGCCCACCCTGCGTTGCATTCTTGCGACCAACTTTCTGTCAAGTCCTTCCCAGAGCAGTGAGGCAAATGAAACGTAAAGATAGAGGGCAATTAAACCGAGGGTAGCATATAGAATGTTCATAGTCCTACACCTCCAACTCTCTCAGGTTTTGCTTTGATGTTTGGGTTAATCTCCTTGGTCTTTTTTATTGACTCTTTAAGTAAGTCAACCTCTGTTAGAACTTTTTTCTTTCCCGTGTTCGCATCAATCACCGCCACCCTATCGGTGCAGCTCAAGCACGGGTCAATTGAGGCTATAGCAACCGGAACGTCAGCCAATTGTTCACCAACTAAGGCCCTCGCAACTGCAAACAAGTTCGGAAACGTTGGCTCTCTCATCTTCCACTTCGCTGGACCATCCCTTCCAGGTTCAGCCCTTACGTAGTGAATTAACTCACCTCTTGGAGCTTCATATCTTCCAATTCCCTCCCCTTCCGCTTTCTTGAGCTTGAAGATTATCATGTTGTCCTTTGGAAACGCTTTAATTTTGCCCTCCGGCATCTGATCCAACGCTCTCTCAATGATTTCCATGCTCTGCCAGAGCTCACCAACCCTAACAACCATCCTGTCAAAGACATCCCCTTTGATTACTCCCGTAAACTCCTTAGGTGTTACTGGCTTAACCCCCAAGTCTGGATAAACCCCAAGCTTCTCGTTGTATCTAACATCCTTCGTAATGCCACTTCCTCTTGCTGTTGGACCTTGAGCACTGTATTCAATCGCTATTCTCTTTGGTATAACGGTAGAGTCCCTTAAACGAGCTTCAACTGTTGGATCGTAGAGGAATATCTCCTCGATTTTGGGCATGACCTCCTGGCGATAATAATAAATCATATCAAGTATTGCCCTCCTGTGCTTCTCTGTTATGTCTCTCCTAACTCCCCCAATCATGTTGATGGAGTAATTAACCCTGTTACCACCAATGAACTCAAGGATATCCATAACCTTCTCCCTTGCCAGCCAGCTCAAATGGAGAACTGTGTCGTAGCCTATTGAGTGTGCAACCACACCTAAGTTGAGCAGATGGGAGTGTATTCTCTCAAGCTCTCCAACGATGACTCTGATGTATTCAGCCCTTTCTGGAACTTCAATCCCAGCCATTTCTTCAACAGCTCTTGCATAAGTGTGGTTGTGTGAAAATGAGCAGATGCCACACATCCTCTCGGCCAAGTAGAGTATATGAATGTAATTCCTTCTCAGGCCTATCCATTCCACCCCTCTCAAGTTGTAGCCGAGCTTGACATCGACGTTAATGATACGCTCACCGTCAAGCGTAATTATGAACTTCTCAGGCTCCTCCAGCGCTGGATGAATAGGACCTATGGGGATCTTAACCCAATATTCAACTTTCTCGTTCATTTTGACTTCCTCCCATATGGGTGTCCAGCATTTTTGACCATCTTGACCCCTGTTTCGTCAAGCCTAAGCGGATAAATCCCTTCTGGAAAGTCGTCTGGAAGGAACAGTCTCCTTGGGTCGGGAATTCCCTCATATTTAATGCCAAGGAACTCCTGCACCTCCCTTTCATATGGAAGTGTGCTTGGAAAGATGTCAGTTATTGTAGGTAGCACTGGATCGTCCTTTGGGCATGCCGTTCCAATCACAACTGACAGACTTTCCCCCTGCTCCCAGAACATCTCCCAGTGATACTTGGCAGTGAGTTTATCCCCCCTGTCATCGGCTATTATGATTGAGAACTGGGCAGTTGGATCAAGCTCCTTAAGGAACTTAACAACATCTTTAAACCTATCTCTGTCAACATCAACCCAAATTCTCTTTCTGGGGTGAGGGAGTTTATTTTCGGTTATCTTAATCTCCACACCTTCAAACTTTGCCTTTATTCTCTCGGCAAATTCTTCAGGTGTCATTCCTTTTCACCTTCAATCTTTTTGATCAGCTTTTCCAACCCCAAGACAACCCCATAAAGGATTGCCTCTGGTCTCGGTGGGCAGCCGGGGACAAAGACATCAACTGGGATGTGCTTGTCGAGTGGGGCGTTCGTGAAGGGACTCTCATAGAACACACTTCCGCCAGTTGGGCAAGCGCCCACTGCAATTACAACCTTTGGGTCAGGCGTTTGCTCATAAATCAGCTTAACTCTCTCAAGGCTCTGGTCTGTTACTGGGCCTGTGACAAGCAAAATATCCGCATGCCTCGGTGTTCCAACAACCTTTACCCCAAATCTCTCGGCATCGTACCTTGGAGTTAGCGCTGCTATGATTTCAATATCACAGCCGTTGCATGAGCCGCTGTTAACGTGAAATACCCAAGGTGACCTTCCGATGTATTTGCAGAGCTTTGCAATCCTCTTCTCAAGCATTTCCCTCTCAGTGAGTTGTGATTGGGAATTCATTTAATTCACCCCCATACTATCAGAACCCCAAGGATTATTGCCACGGTTATAAGAAGATAGCTCACGTAGTCTGTCAATAGTCCCGTGTGTTCCCTTCTGAATGCTATGAAAACCCTGTTAATACCCCTAATAAGCCCCCACATGACGTGCCTTCCTATGAAGTATCCCTGGATGTGTTCAAAGTTTGGAATCACCTCATCCTCATCCTCACCGCTTAAGTAAACTTTAGTTCCAGCTCCCACCCTCCTCGTTCCCATGCTTGCCTTCTCTCCCCACTTCATGAGGATATAGCTGATGATCAGACCAATGATGAAGGCATAAACAAAGTAAAGTGCATCCCAGTAGCCAAACATTTTCATCCCCCCAGCACCGCCAGAACATATTCTCCTGACTCCTCAAGCATCCTCGCTGTCGGTAACATTATGCTGTCGTTTATCTGCCATGGTAAAAGACCCATGATGATTATTGCGATGATGAGGAGTACCATTGGTACTATCATGACTTTTCCTGGATCTTTTGCCACCTTCACTTTCTCGCTCTCTTTTCCAAAGAAGGTGAAGAGAACCCTTATGTATGCCGCAGTACAGAATGCCGTCCCAAGAATTGCTATTGCCGCCAAGAATGGGTTATACAAAGCGGAGCTTTCATAGATGAGCCATTTGCTTGCAAACCCATTGAGTGGGGGCATGCCTACTATGGCTGCAGCACCAACCAAGAAGGCAAAGCTTGTCAGCGGCATTCTTCTCGCTAATCCGCTGAGCTCATTGAGGTTCTTTGTGCCCACCTCATGCAGAACCGCACCGGCAACAAGGAAGAGAAGGGCTTTCATAATTGCGTGGTTCACCGTGTGGTATATCGCTCCAGCCAGAGCTACGTGTCCGACATCTGTCCCATACGCCGCAAGTCCAATTCCTATGCCGAGAAGGATGTATCCTATCTGCCCAACACTTGAGAATGCAAACAGTCTCTTCATGTCGGTCTGCACCACAGCCATTGCGTTTCCGACGATTAGCGTCAGGCATGCGAAGAATATGATTATCCAGCCAAGGGTTCTGATGTTGAGGCTTATGCTGTAAACACTGAAGAGTATCCTTGCTATTGCATAAACACCGCCAGCCTTAATGACCAATCCGGAAAGCATTGCCGAGATTGAGCTTGGCGCCGCTGGGTGAGCATCCGCAAGCCACATGTGTACTGGAACTGCACCGCTCTTGAAGAGCAATCCACAGAGGATAAAAGCTAAGGCAACTTTGCTTACAAACGTTGGCTCCCTTGTAATGTACTGGCTCAGGTAAGCCATTGTTAAGGTCCCATACTGACCATAGAGCAGGGCCACTCCCAGGAGAATGAATGAGCTTGCCAGTGAGCCAACAAACATGTATTTAATTCCGGCCTCAATACCCTCCCAGGTGTCATTTCTAAAGGCAACCAGGGCATAGCTTGCTATGCTCATTATCTCAAGGAAGACGTAGAAGTTGAACATATCCCCGGTTATGACTATGCCGAGCATTCCAAGCTCCAAGATTAAGATTAAGGTGTAGTACTTATCCAATCCCGTGTCGTGCTTCATATACTCAAGGGAGTAGATTATTGCCAGCAGTGAGACAAATGCTATCGTTACCGCTATCAACGCCCCCAAGAGGTCAACTTCCCAGACAATCCTGATTGGAAAGCTTACACCCTTCCCCAGTGGCGTTGTGTCTCCAAGTGTGTATACTATTATTTGATTGGTTTTCCAGATTGTGTAAAACACATTAATGGCTATGCCCAAGGTTACTGCGCTGATTACCACCGCCCACATGTCCCTGACTCTCTTACCGAGGAAACTGATTAGAGGCATTGAGAATGCTCCAAAGAGGGGAACGATAATCAGGAATGGCAATAAATTCATCCCCTCAGCCTCCTCAACTTGTTGATATCAAGGCTTCCATAATGCTTGTAGGCGTTGATTGTCAGTGCCATTGCCAAAGCCAGAACACAAACCCCGATGACAATGCTTGTGAGCACTAAGGCCTGGGGAATTGGGCCAACCATTGGGGTGCCTTTTAATGTTTCATAACCTGTGTAGATTGGTGCCGTTGGTAGAACCCCGTTCTCCAAGCGGTAACCAAGGCTTATCAAAAGCAGGTGAATTCCAGCGTTAATGATGTTCAATGCCAAGATTAACTTGATAAGGTTTCTCTTGTGAAGAAATGCATAGATTCCCATGAAGATTAAGAGGAATGCAGTCACAAATTGAAGCGGAATCATTTCCTCCACCTCCTAAAGAGAGCTATTGCCATCATTGCACTTATCAGTCCTGTGAAGACCTTTAACCCGACGGCCAAGTTCATTATTGGTAAGTAACCTGCCGAGAGCAAGGTCCCCGGATGTCCTGCAAAGGCTATCTTATTACGCCAGAGGATGTTGTAGAAAAAGGCAACACTTAATCCGAGCATTGCCGCCCCCAAAAAGGCCAGGCCACCAAGTCCCTCAAGGGCTGAGTATAGGCCCTTGTCATACCTCTTCTTGGCCTCATTTAACCCGAATGCAACGAGGAACAATATTCCGGCACCGGCCACAGTTGCTCCTCCCTGGAAACCACCACCCGGCGTGAGGTGACCGTGTGAGATGACGTAAGCCCCAAATATCCCAATGAACGGAATCGTAGCTCTCGCCATGGTCTTAACGATCACTCCCATGTCATTTTCCATCTTCATCCCTCCTCCAAGGTCTGAGCAGTGCTACAGCACCAGCTATAGCTGTAAAGAGAACGGTGGCTTCTCCAAGGGTATCGTAACCCCTGTAGTCAAACACCACATCGGTGACGATGTTTGTTCCGCCAACCTCTTCAACACCATGCTCGATATAATACTGGTCAGTGTAGCGGTACTTTTGCCAGTCATCTCCACCAAGACCAAACTTTAATCCATATTGGGGATTCGCGATTATTAAGAGCACGCCAAGGATGAACAGTAAGGCCAAAGCTCCGAAAGTCCTGTTCATGGTCCCTCACGCTCCCATCTCTCTGTCCTAGCTATTCCGTACACCACTATTGCAGTGACAACCCCAGCACCAACCGCCGCCTCAGCTATTGCAACGTCTGGGGCATGAAGCATATAGAACTCCAAGCTCAGCAGAAGGCTCATCGCCGCCGAAGCCAAAGCTGCTGAAAGCAAATCCCTAAAGTTGATCGTGAGATATGCAGAGATTAAAATTCCTATCAAAATTCCAAATTGAATTACCATGTCAATTGTAAAAACGTTCATGGGCTTTCACCCCTTTCCCTCTTGAGTTTTACTTCATAGGCATCAATAACAGCCCTCACAGGCTTTACACCACTCAGATGGGCAGCCTTTGCAATCGCATGAGCACCTGTTGGGTTAGTAAGCAACAGGGCTATCAACGCAACCAAACTGTGAAGTGCCATCTGAAGGTATTTGGGGTCTCCAGTTATGTTGAGCCGGTTTACTGCATGAACGATTACAGCGAGGACTGCAAAGATTGTTCCGAATGTTGTGCACTTAGTTGCCCCATGCAAGCGTGTATAGACTTCTGAGAACCTGTGGAGGGCAAAGCTACCGAGCAAGTTGAAGGCTATGTT
Source organism: Thermococcus paralvinellae (assembly GCA_015662175.1). Lineage (GTDB taxonomy): Archaea > Methanobacteriota_B > Thermococci > Thermococcales > Thermococcaceae > Thermococcus_B > Thermococcus_B paralvinellae_A. The sequence continues at coordinate 7,834 of DQUR01000073.1, forward strand.
AATCCCAAGGAAAGCATAAATGACGTATTCAATACCGGTCACCTCAATCCCCCCGGAAGATATCTTGCTATAACAAGGGTTCCGATGTAGCTCAGCAGGGCATAGACAATTGCAATGTCAATGTAAATTACCCTGTCATACGCCGCTCCAAGAAGCACCATCCCAGCAACGATCAGCGTATTAAGTGTGTCAACTCCAACGACCCTGTCCGGAACCGTTGGGCCAAGAAGAATCCTGAGCACAGAAAAAAATGCTCCAATCATGATTATTAATGCTGAATAAAAGAATACCGGCGCAATCATCTCCCCAACCTCCTTGCCCATTTTTCAAATGATCCAGAAACAGGCTCTGAGCTTTTTGGCTTCTCCTCCCTCACATAAATCCAGTGAACATAGAGGGCTTTTTCCTCCGGACAGGCATCTATTGTAAGTGTTCCCGGAGTTAAAGTTATTGAGTTACTCAAGATGGTGTATTGAGCGTCATTCTCGAGCTCAACGGGAACTCTAACTATCCCCGGCCTTATCTTTCCGGTTATCACCCTATAAGCAACATCAAAGTTAGCCTTAACCATTCCCCAGAACAGGGGGCCGATTGAATAAACAACGAGCTCGAGCAATCTTATCGGATTCAGAAACCTTGTGGTTTTTTCACCTATGATGTTTCTCGTCGAATAGGCCACTATTGTGGAAAATATTATCCCTGCAACAATCTCTTCCGGACTCCACAGCATCCCTTTAGTTCCAGCCGTAAGCATTAACCAGAGCATAAATGACCATACAAATGAAACGATAAAACCCATCCTCTCCACCCCAACTTTTGGTTTAAACCCTTAAATCTGGAGTTTTACCCAATCCCGATATTTAGTTCGTTTGTTACTCTTAAAAGGATTTTGAAAAGCGTAGAATTGACAACAAAGGTACAAAACAGCTCTTTAAGAACCAAAGATTCTCAACAAAAAGTTTGTAAAAATTAAAAGGCAAGGGTATACAAATTTGTTAACGTAGGTTTTTTGCTAATTCCAAAATGACCCCTATGTAATTTTGATAATCCAAAGTTTGTGTTGCTGCTGGGGTTATGAGTTTGTCTATGATGAGGGGCGCTGTTAGTCCAATTATGATAACTGCCAATGCTAACACCAGGCAGATCAAACTCATGCTCATTGGTTCTCTAAGCTTGACATTTTCCCTTGGTTTTCCAAGCCAGACAACGTAAAACGTCCTCATATAAGCTACTAGAGCAATCACCGAGCTAATTACAATAACCATTGCTAGGGCAAAGCTCTTCTCCATCAAAGCATTGAACAGCAACAACTTGCTGAAGAATACGTTGAAAGGTGGAATCCCAACCAAACTCAACGTAGCCACCGCCAAGCTAAAGGTGGCAATGGGCATTTTCTTGCCAAGCCCGGCCAAATCCTCCACATTCCTCGAGCCAACGGCATGAATGAACACACCTGCGGCAAGGAAGAGTAATGCCTTGGCAATCGCATGGTTAACAATGTGGAACAACGCCGCCTCAAGCCCAAGTTGAGTGCCCAAGCCAACGGCCATGAAGAGATAACCCATGTGCATGATTGTTGAGTAAGCAATTAGCCTCTTGACATCACGCTGAACGTTCATCATCAAAGCTCCGAACAACGCTGAAATCGCACCCAAGATTATCACAATTGTACTTAAAACTCCAACCACATGAGCCAACTCTGGAGTCAATGAACCACCATAAACAGTATAGAGGAATCTAATTAGGGCGTAAACACCAACGTTAACGACCAACCCTGAGAGCACTGCAGAGATTGGAGATGGAGCAGCGGGGTGAGCCTCTGGAAGCCAGAAGTGGTTTGGAACTATGGCAGCCTTGATGAGGAATGCCCACGTTGCCAGGGCCAAAGCAACACCGGAGGCAATGACAACATTGCCAACCGGCGAACCCGTTACCGGAAAATCCGACCCATGAACCTTTGCCGACAGATCGGCAAAATTAACCGTACCAAAAGCCCCATAAAACATCCCTAAGGCAAGGAAGTACATTGTGGTTCCAACTGCCCCAATAAGGGCATACTTAAACCCGGCAAACACTGAATCACCTCTATCCCTGTAGAAAGCCACGAGGGCATACGCCGCAATGCTTGTTACCTCAATCATGACGAAGAGGTTGAAGGCATCACCCGTGAGAAGAACACCAAGCAGACCGGCCTCCAAGCCCAAATAGAGCGTATAATACCACTCCAGGCCTTCATCGTGCTCTAGGTAACGGTAGCTGTAAATCGCGATGAGGAACATCAACCCAGCTGTGACTAAAGCAATTAAAGCACTCAACCTGTCAACTTCATAGATTATGCCTATCGGAGCAACCCATTTGCCAAAGGTATAAACCAGGGGCTTATCCGAAGAGTAGACCAACTGGAAGAGCTTAAAGACACTGATTAAAGTCAAACCCGTGCCCACCAGAGCATAAGCCTGAATTATTTTCCTGTCGCCCCTAACAATGATTGAGAACAATGGCAGGGCAAATGCAAAGACGATTGGGATAACTGGAGTTAAGCCAACCACATCCATGTCCATCACCTCACTCAAAAATTCTTCTGGCGAACTTCTCAAAATCCTCGCAAATTTCCTTCCTAGCAACCTCCGGATCAACGGTAGTTACATTAATCCAGTTCACATACATATAATCATCATCCAAATCAACAACCACCGTTCCAGGGGTGTTGGTTATCGAATTCGCCACCAGAGTCTTAGCGTAATCCGTCTTCACATTCACGGGCACCCTGACAATTCCCGGATTATAGTTGCCGGTGATTATCCTAACTATGACATCCAAGTGTGCCCTTGTTTCAGCAACAAGCATGTACCAGAGGAGGTAAATCACGGCCCAAATCCATCTGACCGGGTTCAGCGCCTTAGCGTCATTCTTGACCAAATACTTACCCATAAGCAGGCCTACCCCCAATGCCACAATCACTCCTGTAATCAGGTCAAACGGTCTAATGGAGCCGGTGAAAGCGACGTAAGTTATGAACGCCAACAACGCGGTGGGAATAACGCCCCTCATTGCTCACCACCTTCCAGTAGTGCCGGTAATCTTTCGCCAATTTTCCTGACGTCCACTGTGCCGTAAAGGCGATAGAGCTGTATTACCAGAACTGCAATGAGCACATTGACTGCCATTCCTATGACAACGGCCGTTATGACTAACGCTTGCGGGAGCGGATCAACAGCAGTTTCAACAAACTGGGAAAGAGCTTCCCTTGAAAGGTATGGGAGCACCGGTGGCGCCACTGGATAAATCACCCTGTAACCCAATAAGACCACAAGCAGGTTGGCGGTGTCGCCGAAGATTGTCAGCGCAATGAGCTTTTTAACCAAGTTTGGCCTTCTGGCAATCCCATACAAGCTGATCATGATGGTGGCAATCAAGGCGAGTATCACGCTTGCCCAAATAAAAGCAATCATTCTCCCACCCCCAGGATTTCTTTAAACACTTTCTCTGGGATTGCCAAGAGTAAAAATACTGCTGTGAATCCACCCCCAACAGCTAGGAACTCGAAGAGGTTGTAGTAGATTAGTGAACCACTTACAAGCTGTCCCTTAATCTCAGCCGGAAAGATTGGCTGGTTCTGCATGATGAAGCCGCCAGTGAGGAGTGGAACCAATGCCACCAATGCAATGCCCAGCAATCCGATGGAACGCAGGATTAGGGCTCTCGTTTTATCTAAGCCGTGCTCCTCAAGAGCGTACTTGGAGTAAGCGGCTATTATGAGGAGTGGTGCAACTGCCAGTGCTGAACCACCCTGGAAACCACCACCTGGCGTCAAGTGACCATGCAAAGCAATCGAAGCGGAAACGGCAAGGATCATCACAACGATGATTTTTGTCACGCTCTTAACCACAAGTGTTAAGCCGCCCGTGAATTCTTTAGGCTTTTGTTTGGCCAATCTTTCTTCTTTCTTGTTTAATCTGAAAACGGTTAGGCTGCCTATTATTGCGAGGAAGAATACTGAGGTTTCAAAGAAGGTATCAACCCCACGATAATCCCAGAGGATTGAGGTCACAACTTCAGGGCTTTTTGCTGAGTATTCGCCAAAATAACTGTTCTTTAAATAGAACTCACCGAGGGGTCTTAATTCAGTTTGCGGTGGGAGTTTTGGAGCAATATAATGGGCTAGCCCGAATATTGTGAGGAGTATGACTATGAGTGGAATCAGTTTTTTCATTTCACACCACCTCGTAGCGGGTTGTCTTGCTAACTACAAACACGAGCAGTGCAGTGTAAATTCCAACTGCGATTGCCACGTAGGCCAAAACTATATCCGGAGCCATGAGGATGTAGAGGGCTATTGAGTAGGCTATGGCTTGAACCGCCGAGAAGCCAACGGCCTTTAACAAGTCTCTCTCGAGTATTGCCAGATACGAGAAGATCAGTCCGAGAATTACTAAAATGAGTAAGATTATTAGCTGAATTTCAATCATCGTTCTTCACCTCTGCAAGGTGGTCCACCTTTGGCTGCCATTTGACGAGCTTTGCCTTGTGAGCGGCATAAGCTAAAGCATGTGCACCCGCTGGAGCCGCTAGGAGAACAATTATTCCAGTTATGAAGCTCGCCCCAGCTATTGCGTGTTTGTGCGGGAGGAAGTCAGAGCCCAATGCAAGGAAGCCAACGCCAAACAGTGGCACAGCTGCTCCACCAATCGTTCCAACTGTTGCAGCATGCAGTCTAATGTAGAAGTTTGGGAAGCGGAGTAATCCCAATGCCCCGAATAAATCACAGATTCCGCCGATGATTATCATTATCGCGCCCAGGTAAAACAATATCTCGCTCACACTCCCACCTCCTTGGTGACTAAGTGTTTGGCAACGTAAATGTCCAGCAGGTAAGCCCACAGCGCAAGGATTATTGCCCCGCTTATTAAGAATACGCTCTTAAAGTAAACCGCAAGGATGGCCATAAATGCCGCAATATCGAATGATAAACAATCAACGGCAAGAATAATATCCACTATTGTGGGACCCTTAAATGCTCTAACGGCATAGATGATAAACGCGGCTATATAGAGGGGGATGACAAACTTCATGAGCGTTATGAACACATCCTCAAGCATTTTTCTCACCTCTTCCTTTAAAAATAAAAATGAAAAGGTTTAGGCGGTAGCCTTAACATTCTTGTAAATGACAAATGCTCCGATGATGTAGTATATTGCTAAAATCAGTGGGACGAGATACATTGCACCCTTGCCGAGTGCCTTGTCGAGGGCTATTCCAATGCCTGCTGGAATGAGTGATGCAACTACCCAGAATA
>DQUR01000117.1 GCA_015662175.1 Thermococcus paralvinellae
AATAGACCTGGACGATGCATACATAACCCTTAACTACTACGTAGGTAAAGTGGCACTGAACGACGATGAGAAGAGACTGGATATGGATAACAACGGAATAATTGACTATATGGATGTGGTTAAAATAATGGAGATGGCGGAATCTTAAGATAATTAAATTCTTTTTTATTTTTTTCTCCTATTCACAGCTTCACAGCCCTAATGAACCCCAATCCAAAGTTTTCTGCGATTGAAAACAATGTCCCAATCCTCCTCCTAAGTTTAGAGAGACGTCTGTAATAGAGCTGAGCATAAGCGAAGCATTTACAGAATTCTGCTTCTGACAACGGATTATAAACGATAATCAGTTACCCATTGATCGGAGAAAAAATTGGAGTATATCCCAATTTTGTTTTCGGATTTAAGACATTTTTCCTTCCTGTTAGAGTATTCAATGCCCCGTTCTGCACCGTTTCAGTTATTGCACTACTCGTTCCTATTTGTCTGGCCTCGGAGGTGAATGAAAATAATGCGAGTAGGAGAGATACTAACGCTACAGCCCTAGTTTTCATGACCCTTACCAATTACTTTCACAATTTCTCTAGCTGTAAGCTTAAGAAGATAATCTTGATACCCTCTAAAGCTCATAATGCCCTTTGAAGAGTCCTTGAGTGTGATTATTGTGTATGCTTGAACTTCACCTTTAAACTTCACCTTTAACATTGCCTACGAAGCTCCTTAGCGCTAGGGTCTTGTTCTCAGCATTTTTGTATTCCAGATAATGCTTAGGTCTTCCAATGCTGGAGTATATGGCAAGAGCTCTAACGGCTCCTGATGATTTAATAGGGGTGTAGGTTATATTAACCTTTTCAACTCATACTGCCAGAAACTGTCCATCACACTCCTTTGGTTCATCTAGAAGTTTCACTTTATGCCCCATATTTCTTGAGTTCTTCTGCCACGAGCTTTCCAAAGTAGGAATCTGGATAAACGCAGAAGCCATCTTTAAAGGTGGGAATATTTCCTGCTTTCGCAATACCGGTCATAACATGCGAATAAGACTTAACAAAGGCGAAGTTTCCTGCAAAGAATATGAGTGCTACAAACAGAAAGCTGACGACTACAATTGTACTTTTCATGGTTCTCCCTACAAAAAATCTCAGTCAAAAATTTAAACTTTTTGGAGTTACTATCTTCCAAGTACAAAAAGTTAAACTGGAGTTGCCACATAAATCCCATGCCTCGTACTTACAATCTTTACCTTCACCTTATCCCCAACCTCAGCGCTTGTATTAATTATCTCAATCAGTCTGTTCCTTGCAACCCCAAGCATCTCACCCTCAATTCTTCCGGGCAAAACAATCTCAACTTTCACAATTTCTCCTATCTTAAAGGCTAACGGGATAAACCTTCTCCTGTGCATTCCAAAATGTTCAGGTTTCAGGACTAGGGGTCTCATTCCGGTTTTCCTCTCGAGATCTCTCAGCCATTCATAAAAACGCTTAAACGGAACGGGTTTCGCTATCACTGGATTCCTGCCAAACCTATAGGGCACGTAGTTCTGGAAGCCCAGCGCTGGCCATCTTTTTCCGGCACCAATCTTCCTTGCAAACTCTATGAACGCTTTGGCCTCATCATCGTTCACCCCAAAGATGATTACCGGAGCAATGAGAACATCAATCCCGGCGTTTACCAAAGCTTCAGCCATGTCCAGAACATGATTTAGGTCATAGTTTTTCATGCCCATGAGCATCTTTGCCTTTTCGGGGTTAAGGGAATGAACCGAGAGGTTAATTCTATCAAGCCCGGCCTCAGCGAGTTCTTCAACCAGCTTATCATTTAAGAGCACCCCATTGCTTTGCATTGATACAACATCAACATTTGGATGCTCCTTCAATGCCTGAACCAGCTCCACTATGAAGGGATATAACAATGGCTCCCCCTGGCCATCAAGGTGTGCCTCAAGCCCTTTGCCTTTAAATCTTGCAACTTCATCAAACCATCTCATAAGATGGTCAATATCCACCACATAATCCAGAATTCTCGTCCTTGAATAGGGCCCTTCATCAACAGAGCAGAAAATGCATGAGAGATTGCACCCACTTGAGCCCCTCACCTGAATTAGATTCGTGCCTCTATCTATTAACCCGAAGGCGTTGTAGCCCAATAGAGGGATGCCCATACCTTCATGTATGTAAATCACCTTTCTCCCCGTGTATCTGTTTCTTAAAAGCTGTCCAAGGTTGTTTTGAATGAGAAATGCAATGAAACTTTCAACATCTGGATTATCAACGTTAATGATGAGATGGCCATCTTCAGCCTTAACGTCAGGCTTAACTCCAAATTTCTTTTTTATAGCCCTTGCAAGAAGCTTTTTTTCAAAATCCGCATAAAGGGTATTTCTCCAGATTAATCTAACACTCTCGCCCAAATCTTCGAAGTATGAATGTGGAAACCTAATTTTAATCATGTTTGGCATTCATGAGTGGTGATTTAAAAATCTTGAGTAAAGGCCTATAATGTTCCATTTGCACGCGATAAATGTGAACATGGAAACATTTTAATATTATTGTCTCCTAAAGTATAATGCTGGGCTGGATTGCTCAAGGTGGTATCTATGTGGGGAAAAATTGAACATTACTTTGATGAATATCCTGTTAGGAAGCAGATAGCAAAGATACTCTTAAAGTATGGACTTAAGGTTTCTGATGACATGAAGATAAAGTGCGGAAACATTGAGTTACCGTACACAAAGATAGCAAAGGCTCTTGATGTTGATAGAAGGGTCGTTAAAGAGACGGTGGCAATGATTCTTAAGATACCAGAACTCAGGGAGATTTACACCAACTTGGAACCAACAGTACACATGAAATTCGTTGGTAGGCATGTTGGTTATGGTGTGATTGAAATTGAGCCAGAGCCAAGAGCCATTGGGATTCTGGCAAAAATTGCTGGGAAAATTGCGGAGAGGGGTATAAACATTGTCCAAGTTGTGGCTGAGGATCCAGAGCTTTATCCGGAGGCAACCCTGACTATAATTACAGAGAGACCAATTCCTGGAGATCTAATTAATGAGCTTTCAAAACTTGAGGGTGTCAAGAGAATCTCGATTTACTAATCCTAAATTTTTTGCTGTTCGGTTTTAGAAAAACAACTGTGGGCGGTGCATATGAGGAGGGCTTTAGTTACACTTACCCCTCCCGAAAGTAAGCGTTTGATTGCCAAAGCCGTTGTAGCCCTAGATGAGGTCCAACATGCGTTAAAGCATGGCTTCGTTTATATTGCAACAGGTACAACAGCCGCTTACATTGCAGAGGAAATCTTGGGTGAGAAAATTGAAAAAGAAGCGTGGACTGTTGGGGTTATAAGCAAGGGAAGAACTTGCATAACTCCAAAAGAGACATGGCCCAAGCATCTTGTCCTCTATAAAGGAAAGCCCTTTGAAGGTGAGCCGAGAGAGGCGTTAAAGGAAATGGGACCGGATGATGTTTTCATCAAGGGAGCAAATGCGATAGATGTTAACTGGAACGTGGCTGTATTTGCTGCGGCCTCAGATGGGGGAACGATAGGTAAAGCCTTTGGATGGACTATAACGAAAGGTGTCCTAACGATTACACCAATAAGCTTAGAGAAATTTGTTCCAACACCCGTAGAATACAGCGCAAAGATAACAGGAATTCGGTCATTTGATTGGGGAACAGGACTTTACGCTGCATTAGTGCCAATCCCACACGCGGTGCCGATAACTGAAGTTGAGGCCTATGACATCTTGGCCAACGTTGATGCAATCCCAATAGCTGCTGGAGGTGCGGGAGAAGCAGAGGGAAGCGTAACTCTGGTTTTGGAAGGCGAGGATGGAGACATGGAAAAAGCAAAGGAAATTACAAAGCAGGTTAAGGGGGAGCCTTACCTTAAACCATACACAGAGAACTGCGAAAAGTGTCCATTTGCAAAGATTTGTGGAATTGGAAGAGGGGACTTTTGATTCTTCTCCTTACTTTTTACCAATGCAACGGCTCTTTTCTTGGAGTATCCCTGCCCATAGAAAACACCGATGGGCATTACATTCCTTTAAAAAAGCTTAGGGAACCATCTCATTTTTGTGAAATGCCCAAAGAGCACTGCAAACCTCCGTAGAGCTTCAAAATTGCCGTCCCATCTTTCTTGATTTTTCATATCAAACTGTTTTGGCTTTACACGCTTTCTTTTGCTTATTTGTTTTCTTATTTTTCTATTGTTGCAAGGGACATCTAAACATTTTCAAGCTTTTTGCCAATTATAGTGTTGTCCTTCTTTGTGGCCCTTTTGGAAATCATGAGAGGAGCATGTATCCTTTTGAGTCTTCATTGCCCTATGTACGTCTCTTTCAATTTTCTCCTAGTCCGCATCGTCACAATTGCCATAAGGCCTTCAGTCTTTTGAAATTTCTCAACGTTCTCAATCCAGCTTCTCTGTGTAAAAAGCTCTTTTTCTCCTTTAGCCACAATAACCATTGGCTCACCGTCTGCTGGAATAGGGAGCGAAGGCCTGAGCCATTTAGTCCCAGTGAATTTCCCATCATTGCTCATTCACCTCTATTATAATTATTATAAAGATGTTGTACGCCTTTTAAGCTCCTCTCCGGGCTTTAGTGTTATCCCATGAAAGGTCGCTCACAAGCGGCAACTCTTTTAAGTCTTATTCTATTTTGATGTTTAGGTGGGATGATGAGAAGAGGCCCAGTGTTTTTGGGGAAAGCTTACATCCACTGGTGCGAGAAGTGCAATATTCCCCTAATCGCCGAGAAATGCGACATCCATAAAAAAGAGGGAATATTCAAGTTAGATTTAACCCCACCCGCAGATGTTAGATTTGCCTTCAAAAAAGATTTGGAGTTCATGAAGAGGGAGTTTAAAAGGCACTACGGCGTTGATATTGGCGAGATAATTGATGAAAAGGTGGTTCTCCTCAATAAAATCCCAGGGGAAGATGACATTTACGAGATAATACTTGATGGCTATATTTTTGGGTGGCTTCGCTTTGATCCGCTGGAGCTTAAATGGAAGCCCGGGCTTAAGGTTGAAGGGGCCATTGCGCTCTGGAAACGCTTTGGAAAGAATATGAGAAAATGGGTCATTGTGGATGAAGGGGCTGTTGAACCAATAAAAAAAGGTGCAAATGTTTTACCGGTGGGCATAATCGAAGCTGATCCTTCAATTAAGGTGGGGGATGACGTCATAATTGTCGGTGAAGGTGGAGAGGTCATAGCTACGGGAATAGCAAAGAAAGATTATGAACAACTGATAAATTCAGAAGAGAGGGGAACAGGCATCAAAACGAGACACCAGAGAAGCATCAACTACAGGGAGGGGAAAAACGCCACTATTGAGGATGTAATTAAAGCCAACAAATCAGCACTTGAAGAGAGAGTCAGGGAAGCAAGAGAATTTATTGGAAAAACCACTGAAAAGATAAAACTTCCAGTGGCAATTGCATTTTCGGGGGGTAAAGACAGTTTGGCTGTTTTGGGGCTAATGCTCGAGGAATTGGGGGAGGGCTTTACGATTTTCTTCAATAACACGGGGATTGAATTTCCCGAAACCCTTCAATACATCGAGGAGATAAAGAAAGATCTCAAAGACAAAGATATTAGGTTCATAGTTGCTGATGCCAAAGATGCTTTCTGGCATGCTTTAAATGTATTTTCCCCACCTGGAAGAGACTATCGCTGGTGTTGTAAGGTTACAAAGCTCGGCCCAATAACACTAACAATAAAAGAACACTATCCAGAGGGTGTTTTGATGTTTGTAGGGCAGAGAAAATATGAGAGCATCCAGAGGTATAAGCAGCCAAGGATTTGGAGAAACCCCTGGGTGCCCAATGAGATAGGAGCCTCTCCAGTATTCCACTGGAATGCCCTTGAGGTCTGGCTTTACATCTTCTCAAGGAAGCTGAAGTATAACCCGCTTTATGAAAAGCGACTCGATAGGATAGGTTGCTTCCTGTGTCCCAGCTCATCTCTGGCTGAAATTTATACACTTAAAGAGGAAAAACCGGAACTGTGGAATAAATGGGAAAAAGAACTCGAAAAATGGAGGAAGCGTTTCAATCTTCCTAAAGAATGGATAACCCATGGATTCTGGAGATGGAAACAGCTCAGCAGGGGACAGAAGAAGCTGGCAGAGCAGTTGGGAATCGATCTTCCAGAGGAGAGAATCTGGGAACCGGTACAGTATTCCATTGAAGAGCATGAGAATGGATACCTGGTGAAGCTCAACACAAAATTAAACTTGAAAAGAATCAAAGAAGTCGCTCCCATTCTTGGTGAAGTTGAAATAGGGGAAAATTACATAAAGGTCGGTGGAATAGTTTTCAAAGAGGAGGGAATATTTGCTCTTGAACGGGAAGAGGGTGTTCAGGCATATTATCTCGCTAAGAGGGCCTATGAGTGTGTTGGCTGTGGGGTTTGTGTCGGAAGATGTGCAGAAAACGCGCTGAGCATAAATCCAAAGACGAGAAAAATTGTCGTTGATTATACAAAATGCATCCACTGTAGGGAGTGTATGAAAGTATGTCCCCTGTTGAAAATCAAAAATCCAAGAGAAGGAAGTCAGCTTTAATAATATTGTCTTTTATTTTCCTTCTTCCACTTGCTTCTCCCCAGGAGGAATATGAATACAACATAGAGAGTTACTCAATTTATTTCGATATAATCAGCGATAACACTGTAAAGGAGACAATTGAAATCAGTCTGACAGCGAATACAAATTTCAGCAGATATGTGTTCTACTCAGACTACCCTGTGGAAAATCCTGACGCAATAGTGAAGGTAAATGGAGAGATGAAGATTGTAAATGTAAGCGTGAGCAAGGTAATTGGCGGGATTAACGCTGTGTATGTAAAACTTCCTCCAGTTCATCCGGGCGATAGGGTTGACATCAAGCTAAGTTTTTATTCATCGGGAATGTTGCAGGATGTTCAAAATAAAAAGCAATTCGCATATTACATAAAATTCAGCCAGCCGGTGGGTGTTTTTTATGTTAGGTTGTTCGTCCCAAGGGGATATGCAATTCTCTCACCTATAATTCCATCCCCAGACATGGTGGAGAGCTCAGAGAACAGGCTTGTGCTGGAGTGGAGGAGAGAAAACATAAAAGCTGGGGAAGAGTTTTATTTCATCGTGGGTTTTTCTGGAGAAATCAAGGGCTTCTCCCCTCTGTGGCTTATCGTAATATTTGTGTCAGCATTTGTGGGGGGGTTCTTTGCGGGAGTGCTGTATAAGGAGAGGAAAGGTAAAGAGAAAGTGGAGATACTTAAAAGCGACGAGGAGAAAGTGATTGAACTCTTAAAAAATGGCCCCATCCTGCAAAGCGAACTTGTCAAAAGGCTTGGTGTCTCTAAAGCAAAGGTCAGCCTTCTCCTAAAGGAGATGGAGAAAAAAGGGTTAATTGAGCGTGTTAAGGAAGGCAGGAGCTATCTCGTTAGACTTAAACAAGGTTAAGGTTTATAAACCGCGGAAATTAGCTCATAAAACTGCGGGGTGAATGAGATGGAGTTTGAATGTCCAGAGTGTGGGAGCGAAAATGTTGATGTGATTAGAGAAAGGGGAAGGGAAGTTACACTTAGGTGCCTCGACTGTGGTAACTTCTGGATACTCACCTTGCCAAAGCTTGTGAAGATTCCTCTCATTGTTAGCAAGCACGAGAGGAGCTTTAAGGTCGAAGTAGAACTTCCAGAGGATGAGGAGATTAAAGTTGGGGACATAGTGGAGATTGAAAACGATGAGGTCAGGATCACAAGCATAGAGCTTGAAGGAAATAAAAGGGCGAACAAAGCAAAGGTAAGAGAAGTTAAAACGCTCTGGGGAGAAAGCTTGAGGTATCCAAAGATTATCGGGGTCTCAATTTACCTGCCCAAAGGAATTACACAGTCATTCAAAGTTCAAGTGAACAGGGATGAGGAGTTTGTTGTTGGGGAAGTTCTCGAGGTTGGGGGTTACACGTTCAAGGTCGAGAAGATAAAGACGGAGAAAAAAATGCTCACACACGGAAAAGCAAAGGCCGATAAAATAGTAAGACTGATGGGACATCAGATAAGGGCAAGGGCAGGCAGGAAGTTGAAAATTTATAGGGGCTATGAAAGCATGGAGAAATAAGCTAAAAGCTAAAATACCCCTTTCACAAATTCTTTTTTGTGAGAGCCATGAAGGAGGAAGAACTTTATGAGAGATGGGTAAAGCTTGTTAGACGGCTTGAAAGAGAGGGCATAATTAAAAGTGAGCGTGTTAAAAGGGCTTTTCTAAAGGTTCCAAGATATAAGTTTGTTCTTGATGGATACAAGCACCTTGCCCATTTTGATGAACCCCTGCCCATTCCTGCGGGACAGACCATCAGCGCCCCCCACATGGTGGCGATAATGCTAGAAGTTGCTGACCTAAAAGAAGGTATGAACGTCCTTGAAGTTGGTACTGGAAGCGGATGGAATGCCGCTTTAATTTACGAGCTTGTTAAGAGAGATGTTTATACAATTGAGCGAATTCCTGAGCTGGTGGAATTTGCACGAAGGAACTTGAACAAAGCCGGCTACAAAGGTAAGGTTCACGTGATACTGGGCGATGGAACTAGGGGGTTCCCTCCTAAGGCCCCATATGACAGAATCATAGTTACAGCGGGTGCTCCAAAAGTTCCAGAACCCTTAATAGAACAGCTCAAAGTAGGTGGAAAGCTGATAATACCCGTTGGGAGTTACCATCTATGGCAGGAGCTGTATGAGGTGATAAAGCTTGATGAAATGGGAAAGACGAAAATAATAAGCCATGGTGGAGTGGCGTTTGTGCCGTTAATTGGAGAGCATGGGTGGAGGGAATAGTATGAATTTAATAGCCTTTGATCTGGAGGGAACACTGGTAAAATCAAAGTCAAGCTGGGTTGAACTGCACAAGCGCTTTGGCACCTGGGATAAAGGGAAAGAATACGCTGAGAGATTTTTTAAAGGGGAGTTTGACTATCAAACGTGGGCAGATTTAGATGCTTCCCTCTGGAGGGGTCGTAAGAGGGGGGAAATACTGGAATGGGCAAAGTCCGTTGAATACATGGAAGGGGTGGAGGAGCTTTTTAAGTTTTTGAGAGAGAACAACTTTAAAATTGCCATAATCAGCGGAGGTTTGATGTGTCTCGCGAAGAGGGTTGGAGAGGAGCTTAACGCGGATTATGTCTTTGCAAATGAGCTCATTTTCGATGAAGAGGGCAGAATAACAGGAAAAGTCATTGCAAGGGTTGATTTCCAGAACAAAGGGGAAATTTTGGCAAAGTTAAAGGAAAAGCTCAACCCTTCATTAACGATAGCTGTTGGGGATGGACACAACGACATTGCGATGTTCAAAGTTGCCGATGTCAGCATAGCGGTAAATCCCCATGAAGGAGTTGAAGGCGATTATGTGGCAAAAGACTTGAAAGAAGTAAAAGAAATCATTGAGGAGATTCTGAAAGTCAGTGAAGGGCGTGCTCATCATTTCTTCAGCAAAGCAAAAGCTCATCATCCCTGTAGGCCCAGCCGGAACCCCCGCTTCACTGCTCCGCGGAGAGGGCGGGAGCTGGGCCCGATAAAATATTGACGATGACATTTAAAAACCTAAAGCCCATTCATCTTTATGAACAATAGCCATAGCAGATCACCATAGAAGACAGAAATTAAAAATCCTAAAAAGAGTGCTGGTGCAAAGGGCAT
>DQUR01000042.1 GCA_015662175.1 Thermococcus paralvinellae
CCTCTACTTCCATCCCAATCACCTCCGTCAAATTCTTCATTATAACTTATGTTATAATCTTAATATAAACTTTTCGGTAACCTTTAGTTAACAACCATTAGTGAAATGTAGTTAAAATCAACTTTAACAATAATAATATATAATACATAATACTATCACACAAACATCAACAATTTCTATTATTTCCCCGTTCCAGATTATTTTAGCTTTTCTTGTGTATTCTTCAATTAAGCTATATGAAGACCATGTAATTTGTAGCACAAAGGAGGTTTGGCCACTTTTGGGAGTCCTCCAACCCTGATTATCTCCTCCTTAAGCTCATCAGGTCCCTGGTAAATCCTTCCCAGGTCCATTAATCCTGGAGCAAATCCGGCATCAACTATTATCGTCACTTGGGCTTTTTCGGCATCATCTCTAAACTCCATGGGATTCTCTGGCATAAAGGAAATATCCACCATGTCTCTTTGAGTCTTTATCGCCGCTTTTAATGTTGCGAATCCAAACTTTCCCGGTAGTGCTCCGAATATTAGCTCAAATTTTCTCATAGTGTCTAATAATTCGCTAAAATCTGATGCGCCAACTTTGATAGGATTTGCAAAATCTTCTATTGCCTCTAATTTCTCTTTGCTTTTGTCTCCAACCCACACTTCAAACTCTTGACTTAAATCATAGGCTATTGCTTTTCCAACATTTCCAGCTCCAAGCACAAGAACCTTCATGTTCTCACCTATTTCGAAGTATATCCAAAAATATATAAAGTTGGTTGAAATTAGCGAATAATGATGCTTAATTTACCAAATTTTTTACGGAGGAACGGGTTGCCAGAGATTTTGCTTGATAATAATGAGCATAAGATAATGCACATAAGCGACACACCAGACAACATTTATCCCTTCATCCTGAATTTGATTGAGAAGGTTAGGCCTGAGTACATAATCCATACCGGGGATTTGGTTGATAACATAAAGCTTGAGAGAAGGCCAGAACTAAAGGATAGGTATGAAAGCTCCCTGAAAAAACTGCTTTCAATTCTTGAGAATTCGGGGGCGGGAATATACATTGTGCCGGGAAATGAGGATGACATTGAAATTTTAAGGCGAAATATTAGAATTTCAAGGATAGTCTCTCCCGGAAGTGTGGTGGAAATTGAAGGCGTAAAGCTCGCCCTGGGACATGATTACAGGGACGTTGTGAAAATTGATGGGCTGTTTCATAAATAACAACAACCGCAACTTTCACCTACTTTTGCCACACCAAAGAGTTTAAATACTTTGGGTTTTTATCCTTATTGACAGTCCCCGATATGTGGGGTCTTAAGCCCGAATGGGGACAGCTGAAGATGTGGGGAGTCTCCGTTCCCCCCGAAAGCCAGCCGATGAAGATGGGAGGCTGGAAGGTTATCCGCTACAATATTTCAAAAGTAGCGGATAACCAGAACGGTTTCCAAAACATCAATCGATGAGGCATTGAGAAAAAGCGATGAGTTTGAGACTATTTTATTTATTACGGGCATTGAAGAAAAGAAAACAATCCCACATGAAAATGCGTTCTTGATAAAAAAGAGGGCCCCCATTGTTTTAAAAGAGATTTTGAATCATAGGGTTCCTGTTGAGAGGGTGGATGTGGAGTGTGCTATTTTGCTGATGAGAATACCAAAGAATTTAGAAGAGGCCCTAAAGGTGATTTCAGAAAAATATAATGGACGGATTGTGAGTTTTGAGGAAGGTTTAATCGAAGGGGAGGAAGAGGACACTTTACTGGTCTTGACGGATAAAAAGCTTTCCTCTCCTATTGAACTGAAGGATATACGGGGTTCAATACTGGTTCCTTCCAGAATTTTGGAGTTTTATAGGGACCTTACAATAGATCTCCCAATATTGCTGAACAAAATACTTCCCGACTGGAATGAAATAACGATCAAGCTTTACGATACAGCCAGGGAATATGAGAAACACATTGAGAGACTACTCCTTGTAATGGAGGACTTGGACTTGGGCTTTATTGTGAGTGAGGGCTGGGACTGGGATTACCCGAGGCCCTTTATGCGTGTCCCCGTTTACAAGCTCAAACTGCTGACCTGGGAAGACCCTAAGAGAATTAAATTCCTGCTGAAAGGACTGGAGTATAAGGAGTACAGCAGACTGGTTGACATTGATATTTTTGTTGAAAATAAAAAGATCTCATGGACAAAAATTGCCAAAGGATTTGATTCCAAGTTTGAACTTGCAAAAGCTGCCAGGGAAGAACTGAACAAGTTGCTGAGTGAGAAGGCAAAGAAGAGGCTTTACAAGATGGAGGCTGAGCTTTTCAACAGCTATTCATCAGGCAATTCCTGAGAATTTTCCATAGCATCATTCAAGCTTCTTAATCTTCGCGACAAAGAATCCACTTGTATTGTGCCTGTCTGGATAAAAACGGCGTGCTTTTGCAATTTCTTCACTCAATTCAACCCCAAAGGGTCTAACCAAAGCGGGCTCACCGTATTTAAGGGGCAATAGCCTTATCTTAAATCTATCCAGGACCCATTGAATCACGAATTCATTTTCCTCCGGCTCAAGGGAGCATGTTGAATAGACTAAAATGCCACCCTTCTTTAGATTCTCAAGAGCGACTTTAATCAGTTTTATCTGCAGGTTTTGGCAGAATTTAACATCGTCCAGTGTTCTGCTGCTTTTCCTTTTCGGATTTTTATGGATTGTTCCGCTCCCTGTGCAGGGGGCATCAAGGAGGATTTTGTCGAACTCAATCCCGAGCTCGCCCAGGTAGAGTGAAGATTTGTGGAATCCTATTGTGTTTGTAACACCCAAGCGCGATAGGTTGAGGCGCATCTCTCTTAGCCTTTCTTCTCCAACATCAAACGCATAAATTATGCCCCTGTTTTTCATAAGTTGAGCTAAATAGCCTGTTTTTCCTCCGGGAGCTGCTGCCATGTCTGCAATGATTTCCCCGGGCTGGGGCTCAAGGGCAACAGGCGGGTACATGGATGAAGCCTCCTGAATGTAGAGGAGTCCACTTAGGTATTCGGGAGTTGAGGTTATTGAGAAAGGTTCCCTCGTTAAGCAGAACCCTTCCCTTGCCCAGGGAATTCTTTTGAACTGAAAGCCCTTTTTGTTCAACAGCTTGGTAAGTTTTGGGATTTCAATTCTGAGCGTGTTTACTCTAAAACATCTAGGCAAAGGTTTTTCCATGGCTTCAGCTATTTTTATCGCTCTCTCTCCCCAGAGCTGATAATATCGTTCGGCAAAAGTCCTTGAATAACCAAGGCTGAACAATCTCTCAAGCATGGTTGGCCCAGCCTTTATTTATAAAAAAGAATAAGGAGAGGAGGGCATCAAACCTTCAAACTTTCAAACCTTAATGCCACCCATAACCAAGGCCAGAGCAGCCTTTTGAGCATGTAACCTGTTCTCCGCCTGGTCCCAAACAACACTGTTTGGTGAATCAATTACGTCGTCGGTAACCTCCTCACCCCTGTGGGCGGGGAGGCAGTGCATAAAGATATAATTGGGCTTTGCGTGCTTGACCAACTCCTTATTGACTTGGAATGGTCTGAATATCTTTCTTCTCTGCTCAGCCTCCCCCTCCTGTCCCATTGAGGCCCAGACATCCGTGTAAATCACATCAGCATCCTTCACAGCTTTAACCGGGTCGTGTAAGAGCTCAAAGCTTCCACCACTTTCCGCCGCATTCTTTTCAGCCCACTTGATAACCCTTTCATCCGGCTCATATCCTTCCGGTGTGGCTACCACAACATTTGCGCCAAGCTTCGTTCCGGCTATCATGAGTGAATGGGCAACGTTGTTTCCATCGCCAACGTAAGCAACCTTAATGCCGGCAATTCTTCCCTTCTTTTCCCAGATTGTCATGTAGTCTGCTAAGGCTTGACAAGGATGTGAGAAGTCGCTCAAACCGTTGATCACAGGAACACTTGCGTA
>DQUR01000010.1 GCA_015662175.1 Thermococcus paralvinellae
AATCTAAGGAACTCATAGGTAACTATGCTCAGGGGAACCAGTGCCCCACCAACGTTTATTGCTATTACTACCTTCTGCTCTCCCCAGTCAATGTAGGGAACAGGGTACCTAATCCCAAAAAAACTCACTTCCCTTACCTTCAGTATCGGTGCGTATGCCCTTGTCTCCGCTATGGGGATATTTATGAAGCTCCCGATTAAGGAAGCCCAGAAGAGGGTATACGCAACGGGCAGGGGAAGGCCGAGCTTTTGAAATGCGAGGGTTATAGTCCCGGCAAAGAGCAGAAATAAGGTTAGCATTAGCAACAGAAAAAGTATTAGGAATGGCAGGCTTAATGGAAGAAAGAAAAATTTTCTCATTCCTTAAACCCCCTTATGTTGACCCATATCTGGGCACCATTTGCCATGATTACTTCCTTGGGTTTCTCGAATTTTTGGGGGTTTGATAACACCCATGCGTAAAGTTTCTTTCCCTTTGCATATTTTTTCAAAAATTCATACTCTGCCAGATGCTTATCTTTATGGTTGGCTAGCTCCTCCGGTGTGAAGGGCCCAAGAACGTCAACGATTTCAACTTTTCCAATTGCTTTCTTTCTGGTTATTATGAAAATCTCTCCTCTGATTTTTGTATTGCTTTTTCTAATTTCCCAGACTTTTTTGCCTTCAACTATTAATGAGGCAAAGGGTTCTTTCACTATTAGGCCTTTCATTTTTCTCACTTACTTTTATATAAGGGTATTTATAAATTCAACTATACTCTCTAAGGGAACAAACAACGAATGGAAAGATTTAAGTTTAAGGATAACGAACCCCCATTTTGGAGGCAGAGCCAATGAAGATTGTGTGGTACGGGCACGCGTGTTTTCTCATCGAAACCAATGGGGTGAGAATTTTAATTGACCCTTATCCGGATGTTGATGATGACGAAATTGGTGGTGTTGATTACATCTTAGTCACCCACGAACACAGCGACCACTACGGCAAAACACCCCTTTTGGCAAGGCTTAGAAAAGCAAAGGTAATCGGACCTAAACCAGTGTATTTAATGGCGATCAGTGATGGATTGACGGATGTTCAAGCTGTTGAGGAGGGTCAAGAAATTGAACTCAAAAATGGTGTTAAAATCAAAGCTATATATGCGGAACATCCATCAAGCCAGTATCCCCTCGGATACCTAATAATTGGAGAGAGAAGGGTCTGGCACACTGGGGATACTTACTACACTCCCTTGTTTAAAAAATTGAAGGGAATGGTGGACATTCTGCTCGTCCCAATAAGTGGTCGATCTACGGCAAACGAAAGGGAGGCTGCGGATATAGTTGAAACGGTCAGACCAAAGATTGTGATACCAATGCATTATGGGGTATATGGGGAAGGAAGCACTGAAAAACTTCAAATGGAACTTAGGACGAGAAGGGTTTGGACATTGGTAAGGCCTCTTAAGGTTGGGGAAGTGTTTCATGTTTAACCGGTGATTCCATGGACTGGTGATTTCATGAACAAACTCACAACTGGAAGCAAGAGCTTGGATGAACTTCTCGGCGGGGGAATAGGGAGGGGAGTTTTAACTCAAGTGTATGGGACATTTGCTACGGGAAAGACAACCCTTGCAATGCAGATAGGCCTTCTTAATCACGGTAAAGTTGTCTACATTGACACCGAAGGTGGATTCTCTCCGGAAAGGCTTAAACTTATGGCGGAAAAGAGAGGATTTGATGCTGGTGAGATCCTCCAGAGGTTTATAATATTTGAACCCCATGACTTTAAAGAGCAAAAGAGGGTTATATCAAAACTCAAAAGGATGGTCAATGAGAAATTCTCCTTGATTGTGGTTGATTCCATAACCTCCCACTACAGGGTGGAGAAAAATAAACAGAGCTTAAACGTTGATCTAGGCAAACAGCTGCAGGTTCTTCTCTGGCTTGCGAGAAAGTATAATCTGGCTGTGATAGTTGTCAATCAAGTCTATTTTGATTCAAATTCCAATTCTCTCAAACCAATTGCTGAGCACACCTTGGGCTATAAGTGCAAGGATATCCTGCGGTTAGAAAGGCTAAGCAGACCCGGAATAAGATTGGCAGTGTTGGAGAGACATCGCTTTAAACCCGAAGGAGGAATAGTGTATTTCAAAATCACTGATAAAGGAATTGAGGATGTTTGATGGGCAGGCAGTATAAAAAAGAAAAAACAAACGATTAGATCTTCTCAAAAACTTCTTGTGTAATTCTGAGCGTTGCTTTATATAGTTTCTCGCTTATTATACCATCTTCATAATGCCTCTTGAGGTCATCCTTGTCGATTATTTCCTTCTTCCCATCAGGCCACTTGACGATATCAACCTCGAGGTCTATGTACCTCGCCCTGTCAGGATAAATTTCAATTGGCGTGTTTATGTTGTAGTATTCCCCCTTCAAGTTGCCGTCCCTGTCATAATAGCTGTGCTTATACCACCATTTGCCCTCTTCAATTTCAGTTATTGCGTAATCTCCATACTCGATTGGTATGTCCAGTCCATCATACACTTTCCCGGGCTTAAGATTTCGTTTGATTTTTACTTTAAGAGGGTCAGTTGACACCTCAAGAACCTCCCCAGGCCCAATTTTCACTTTTTGACCATCGGGCTTGATGTGTTCCAGCGTAAACAGCCACCCAATTTTTGGCCCCTTGTTGTTTATTAATGCCTCAATAAACCCTTTCCTTACTTTTATTCTCTGGGATGGTATCTTGGCCAAAATTGCCTCGGCAATCTCTACCGCAAAGCTGAATTCTGGGTCATAAGCTTTAAACTGGTGGTGTCCCTCAATTGTAGGTAAAACTTCATTTCTAATGCTGTCGAGCTTTTTCCTGGTGCCCCCACCGAACTCAACTTCATAAATATTCCGTCCGTTAATTATTTTTGCTGGTGCAGAATAATTATCTGCATCCTTGAGCTTATCGGCAAGTTTTGAAAGTTTAATAAGTTCATCCCTCAGAGTATTCCAGTCTTTATATGCTGCAGCAGTTCTCCACAGGATTCCCCAGTCTCCTACATCAATACTCAATCCCAAAATTCTAAGCCTCTCCCTTTCTTCTGGGTCTCTAATTTTTCTTGAAATCTTCACATGCCTCTGAGTGCCAATGGGTTTGGGTATCAACACGGCATAATCCCCGGGAATTGTTAGTAAGATGCTTAAGTGGGGCAATATATTGTGTTTTTTAACCTGAACAAGCACTTCATCTCCTTCTGTGGCATCAGGTAACTCTTCAATCATCACCGTCCCAATTGCACTTCCAATATCGACATAAACGTATTGTTCATCCCTCTTAACCACTATCCCCTTGTAAATCCCATAGAGCTGGTATGGCATTTTTCTAAAAAAGACATCAATAAATTCCTGTTCAAAGACTTTCTTAACTTCCTCAACGTTGGTTCCAACAAGGACAACTCCTTGGCGATCTTTTTTATCATATATGTCGATATCGAATTCGCTATAAGTTTTTTCAAGGTTTAATCTCTCCGCTATCTTCTGGCTTGGCTGGCTAATTTTAAATCCTCTGTCAAGCAAAAGCTTGGTCAGTGCGGTGCTGTATATCCCTCTAATCCTCACCGAAACCCCTGAGTTTGTAGACACTTTCACCACCTCTTTCCCTTTTTTCCACAATACCGATGAGAGTTAGACCTTCCAATATTTGAGCCACATAGTCCCTATCAATTCCCGTATTTTGCTCCACATTCCTCGGTTCAACCCACAGTAAGCCCCTGGAGTGCCATTCTTTTAGAGATTCCTCAACCTTATAAACCCATGAAGGATGAGAGTGTGTGTGAAAGATGAAAGTGATTAGGTTATTCAAGCTCTTTTCAAGTTCCTCAATTTTTTTGAGCCTTTCAATTATACTCACTGGTGGGTTTTTCTCTTTTTCGCTTATAAAAATTAGTCCATCAATTTCGGCACTTAGCTTTTGTAGTGTTTGAGTGACCGAGTAATTATAAATCCTATGGAATTGGAACAATCTCTGGAGGGCAGTCTTCGCTTTGAGTTTTTCACTAAAACTTTCTTTCGCATGACCCAGCGAGGTTATTATTTCTTCAATCCTAAACCTCATCTGGTGCTCATTTTTCTGGAGTTCTCTCCCTGCCTTTTCGAGATCTCCCCCAATCAAAGCAACCCCTTTATAGATTTGAGAAGCTGTTTCAAATTTCTCATTACTTAGCTCATGGAGCTTGAGAATGACCTCACTTATCTCATTATAGTCTCGATTTGCATACTCATGGAGTTTTAAGAACAGTTTTTCGAAGTCTTTATGAAGCATCTCCGCTCTTGAAATTAGCTCTTTCAATTTTTCCACATCCATGTTTACTCCCCCTAAGATCTATGCCCACACATCATACTTTTACTTTTCGTTGTTAAACGGAAGTGCTTATCCATAAGGTTTTTTTAAGTGAGTAAATTAAATCAGGGTGAGGGTGAAATCATGGCGTTGGTTGATGGATACGGGAGACCTGTAACGAATCTCAGAATCTCAGTAACCGATGAGTGTAACTTAAATTGCTTTTACTGTCATAGGGAGGGGCAAAAAAAGGGAGAAAAGGAAATGACACCAGAGGAAATTGAGAGGATAGTTAGAATTGCATCTCTTCTTGGAATAAAAAAGGTTAAACTTACCGGGGGAGAGCCTACAATCAGGAGGGATATTGTGGAGATCGTTCGAAGAATTAGGCCATATGTCGTTGATCTCTCTCTCACGACAAATGGAACTGTCATGTATAGATTGGCGGAGGAACTAAAAGAGGCGGGACTTGACAGGGTGAACATAAGTCTTGATACATTAGACAGAGAGAAATACAAAAAGATAACGGGCTTTGATGTTCTTCCCCGGGTTCTAAAGGGTATTGAGAAATCTGTTGAGCTTTTCAAGCTTGTTAAGCTCAATATGGTTGTTATGAAGGATCTAAACCACATGGAAATTCATAATATGATAAATTATGCAGCCAGAATCGGGGCCGTTCTTCAGCTCATTGAAATTGAGGTTCCAAGGGAACTTTTGGACTCATGGTTCTTTAAAGAATATTTCTACCCGTTAAAACCGCTTGAAGAAGAGTTTGCTAAAAGGGCTGTGGAAATTAGGGAAAGAAGGCTCCACAGAAGGAGGAAATACTTCATCCCAACCGAAAATGGGGTAGCCGAGGTGGAAGTGGTTCGCTCAATGCATAACACGGTGTTTTGTGCAAATTGTACGAGAATAAGACTGACAGCCGATGGACACCTAAAAACGTGCCTCCTAAGGGGGGACGATCTGGTTGATATATTGACCCCCCTGAGGGAGGGGGCCAGCGACGAGGAGCTGGTAGAGATGTTTAAGAAAGTAATTGCTACGAGAGAACCCTACTGGGTATAGCGGGCAAAGAATAACCCTTCTCCCCATAAGGAGGGTAGAGCATGCCAGCGGTGAGAGTTCAGAAGCACGAGGCAGAGAAGGTCAAGAATCTGTTGAAGAAACTCAACCTATACGATGGGAAAAGAAGACCGAGACGTGAAGAGACCACTGTTCTCTTGCCCGTTATCAGCTCCCCAGAGCTCAGGAAACTTGGCTTTGAAGTTGTGGATGTGGAACTACCGTTTAGACCTGAGAGGCAGATATACAAAAACCTTGAGGATATTTTAGCCGAAAAGCTTACAAGAGAAGAGCTTGCATATTTGGGGAGATATGACATAATAGGGGACATAGCCATTGTTCAAATACCGGAAGAGCTTGAACACAAGCTGGAAGAGATCATCAATGCCCTTCTGATTGTTCATCCCTTCTTAAAGGTGATAGTCAAAAGGGGATTTCATAAAGGGGATTTCAGGGTGAGAGATTACGAAATAATCTGGGGTGAAAGGAGACTCACCACAATTCATAAAGAGAACGGGGTTAAGATTAAGGTTGATTTAGGCAGGGTTTTCTTTAACCCGAGAATGAAGGGCGAGCGATATAGACTGGCCCAGCTCGTTCAAGATGGAGAAAGAATTCTCCTGATGTTTGCTGGTGTCCTTCCTTATGCACTGGTTATTGCCCGTTTTAAGAACGTTGAGATTACCGCGATAGAGCTCAATGAAGATGCGGTAAAACTTGGGCTGGAAAATGTTGAACTTAACAGGAACAAACTCAAGGGGAAAATTAAGGTAATTCATGGAGACGTTTTTGAAGTTGTCCCCAAGCTTGGAACCTTTGACAGGGTTATAAGCCCAACCCCCAAGGGAGTTGATGCTTTAGGTCTGGCTTTAAATAAGGCGGAGAAGTGGGTTCATTACTATGACTTTGTTCATGAGGATAAGTTTGATGAGTTTAAGAGACGAATTGAGGAGGAATGTCAAAGGCTCGGAAAGCGGTGTGAGGTAAGGATAAAGAAAATCTCGGACTACAAACCGCATGTTTATAAGGTCTGTGCTGATATCAGGCTCATTTAACCTGTCTTTAGAAAGTCAAACAGTGTCGCCTGCTTACCTTTCTTTTTAGCTTTGTCAATCTTTTCAGGCTTTTCAGGCTTTTCTTCATTCTCCCCTTCTGCTTCACCTATCTCTTCCTCAACTTCCTCGCTTTCCTCTTCAGGAATCTCCGTTACATGCTCTTCCTTGAATTCCTCCTCTGATTTTTCATGCTCCTCCTTTTCGACCTTTTTTAGCTTTCTGTGAATTGAAAGAGTCTTGCCTTTAATTTTTGCGGCCTTCTCTTTATCTCCCGCTAAAAACTCTATTTCCCTGTCACCCAGATCAAGAAAAACCGCTATATGGGCGGCAACGTCCAGGTTGTTTTCAAAGATTGTTTTGAATATCTGCATCGTTTCGATGGCCTCAAGCATACTCATGTGCATCTGTTTCATGATTTTCTTAACTATCGAGTCTCTAATTTCCCTCTCCTCTCTTGTATCCCTGAGCATTCTGAGGATCTTTGGAGGATAGAACTTTGTGAAACCTTTCTTTTTCACACCTGCCACGGCAACCCCTGCAGTCATCATATCCATGGCATACTTCCAGAGACCGTAATTTCCCGTCCGCTTGGCTCTTCCCAGATAAATATCCGCCCTGCTTATGGCATTATAGGCTTCAGCTATGTCCTCGGGTTTGTGGTAAGAGTATGGGATGTTTTCATCAACCCAGAGGAGCAGCTCGTCGGGTGTCATGTCTAAATTCCACGTTGCCATCCTCGCCCTCTTTGCATTGTCGCTCCCAAAGATCAGCCCAAGCGCCTGGAAGACAGTCTTTTCGACATCCCTGTAAGCGAGCACTTCCCTTGCATCCTCCACTCCACCGGCAACCACAGTCTGCAAATCATTTATTGCAGCTCTTAAATCACCGTTTGCCCTCCTGGCTATCTCGGCAACTATCTCCCTCGGCACAAATATTCCCTCTGCCTTAATAATCTTAAATAAAGCCTGCATAATGTCTCTCTGGGTTAGCCTTTTGTATTCAACAACCTCGGCTTTGTTCCTTATCTCGGCTGGCACTTCCCAGTATCTATTTGCCGCCATGATTATGGGATTCCTCGCTTTGTCTATGAGCTTTGCAATCTCGTGGGCACCGCTCGGCTCTATGTTGTCGGCCTCGTCAAGGAATATCAGCTTTCTTCTCCTTCCAAAGATGTCCATTGTGTATGCGGCATCAAGGTAACGCCTGATTTTTTCGAAAGTTCTTTCATCGCTTGCGTTAAGCTCAATAACCTCGAACTTATACTCATTGGCCAGAGCATAAACCGTGGTGGTCTTTCCACTCCCGGGCGGGCCAGCTAGGAGTAAGGCTTTTTTCTTTGGTGTTCCGTGGAACCATTGTTTAATCCATGCTTCAACTTTTTCAATAGCTTGCCTTTGATTGACTATTTCCCTCAGCCTTTTTGGACGGTACTTCTCAGCCCATGGTATGTCCATTTGTACTCCCCCAATCACTTGCCCAGCAGGGTGAACTGGGCAAGCAAAGCCTCAAGTTGAATCATTTCATTTGCCCCCTCAACGAGCCTGAAGTTATATTCTCCGATCTTATCTGCCAAAGCAACCTTTTTAGGCTCGCTTATTGGCAGATTAAACACTTCCCTGTGCATTTGAATTAGAACGTCCTCCCCACTTAAACCCTGCTTGAGGAGGATTTCCCTGAGCTTTTCCCTTGCCTTGAGGAA
>DQUR01000228.1 GCA_015662175.1 Thermococcus paralvinellae
CTTCTTCCTGACCCTTTCAACGTATCTCAGATATAGCTCTGCAAATCTTTGTAAAAAAGTTCTTTTAAGTTTAAGTTTAAGCATCAAAACATCGATTAAAGGCAATGCAAACGGCAGGATAAGTGAAAGAATTAGAACCCCCAGAAATGCCGCTAGGAGTGTTTCCCACAGTGGGTATCTCCTCCCAATTCCGTAGATGATGGCGTATCTCCCCTCAAACGTTGGGACCAGAGAAAGCAAGAGGATGTATATGAACTCGGTCAATTTTGAGCACCTCCATTTTAATCAATCCTGTTGCGAGACCAAACTTTAAAATAATTTGCCCTTTTATTCAACATCCTAACTTTTTTTATTTTAAAAAACTTTGAGAAATTAGAATTGAAC
This sequence comes from Thermococcus paralvinellae, assembly GCA_015662175.1. Lineage (GTDB taxonomy): Archaea > Methanobacteriota_B > Thermococci > Thermococcales > Thermococcaceae > Thermococcus_B > Thermococcus_B paralvinellae_A. The sequence continues at coordinate 385 of DQUR01000228.1, forward strand.
GAGAAATTAGAATTGAACCACGTAACTTTTAAGTATTATATCTAGAGAAAAAAATAGGGATGAAAATGATTATGGAAGGATACATCAACATCCTCAAATCATTAAATAAAACGGGTTTGGAGCTTATCATACTCGCCCTAGTCCTATATTACCTAAGTATTATCATCTACGCCCTTCGCTGGAAAATTATACTGGATAGCATGGGAAAAAATGTACCCTTGATTGATCTCTTAAAAGCAGTTCTCTCCTCTATTTTTGTTAATAACGTCACTCCAATAAGCCGTGGAGGTGGAGAAATTCTAAGAGTTATTTGGATATCGAAAAAATATAAGATTCCATTGAGCCTATCGACTGTCAGCATACTTTATGAAAGGATAATGGAAGCCTTTCCAGTAACAATCCTATTATTTTTGGGACTAACGTATTTCGCTAGACATATCATCTATTTTGTTTCACTCGCAATCTTTGTTGTGGTGCTTATTTGGCTCAATTGGGAAGAACTCACAAAGCTTTCAGTTAAAATAATTAACGTTAAGCTTACAGCAGAAGAACTCATGGATATAATCTCATTAAAACGGAAATTCTCATTAAATATTCTCGTGGTTGGATTGAGTTCAGTGGTTTGGTTTTTGGATATGCTTAGGCTCAAACTCATAGCACTTGCTTTTGGCTGGAATCCAAGTATTAGATTTTTAGCAATAGTCTCACTTGCAAATCTTATATTTGGGCTTATGGCATTTACTCCCGGAGGGATTGGCATAGTAGAAGGTGGACTGATAGGAACACTCACCTACTTTGGAATCCCTCCAACTCTAGCCCTATCAATAACACTAATTGAGCGCTTTATTTCTTATGTGCTGAGCTCAATGGTTGGGGGTATAATACTGGTGACATCGGGAGGTACTGATATATGGAAAGTCTTAAAATCGCGATAGCTTCGGACTGGTTCTTCCCAAGTATCGGTGGAATAGAACATCACATCCATGATTTAGCTTTAAATCTTGTTGATATGGGGCATGATGTTCATGTTATAACAAGATGTGGAGATTTTCCAGATAAAACTCTCCCATATAATGTGCATCGATTTAAGGGGAGGATTGCCTTTGATAGTCTTCATGTAAGCGTGGGATTGGATTTATTTAAACGTGTGAACGAGCTTTACAAAAAGGAGCACTTCGACATCACACACGGACATAGCATTTATTCTCCAATAGCCGTAGGAGTTTCAAATCTTTCCAGTGGGATTAGAGGTGTTCCGAGCATTATAACAAACCATTCATTCTTGGGCAAATCTATTTTAAACCCGACCTATATCTTCCTTTTACGAGCTTCTCTGAGGAAGGTTAACGGCTTTATTGCTGTGAGCAATGCTGTACAGAAAGACTTAGAGAAAATCCTTGGTGTATCCCTTGGGAATAGACCAATTTATGTTGTACCAAATGGTATAGACACAAATTTCTGGAAGCCTGTGGAGGATAAAGAGGAATGGAAAAGCAGAATTGGGCTGGATGGAGTGGTTATAACAACTACCTCAAGACTTACAAAAAGGAAAAGGATAGACTTAATACCCAAATTAGCCAAGATTCTAACGAGAGAGTACAGAATGACGGATATAAAATTCGTAATAATAGGCGATGGTCCAGAAAGAAAAAAAATAGAGGAACACATTAAATCATACCATGTTCAGGATAAGGTTTTAATGGTTGGAAAGCAACCCAGAGAAAAAGTTAGAGAATACCTCTGGGCAAGCGATATTTACTTATCCCCAACGATTTATGAAGCGTTTGGAATAGCTGCCCTTGAAGCTCTTTCTTGTGGGGTTCCTGTGATAGCAAATAATCATGGAGGGATAAGCGAGATAGTCAAGCATGGCTTCACTGGATTAATATCCCAAGACGACAAGGAGTTGTTGGAAAACATTGTATATCTGCTAAATAACGTGGAATTGATTGAAGAGATGGGCAAAAATGCAAGAAAGATTGTAAAAGAGAAATTTACATGGGAAAAGATAACAAAAGAAATAGTCGAGATATACAAGAAGACGATAGGAACATTTGAAAAAGATCCATTCATTCTATACATACTTCACCAGATGCTGAAAGGGGGAATAACGAATGCTGGTGTCTTTAACCTTTGACGTCGAGCAAGATTGCCCCCCATACTTAAATACCACCAGAGGCATGGAAGAAGGATTACCGAAGATTCTTGATCTTCTCAATGAAAAGAATATTAAAGCAACGTTCTTCTTCACCGCTGAGATGGCGAGGAGATACCCGAATCTTGCAAGAAGGGTTGTTGATGAAGGTTATGAACTCGGCTGTCATGGCTTTAATCACGAGCGGTTTGATAAACTTAAAAAGAGCAGGGCAGAAGCCATTATTAAAAAGTCCCTGAACGTTTTAAGAGAGTTTGGGGATGTAGTCTCTTTTAGGGCTCCAAATCTCCAATTGCCAGAATATCTCTTCTCCTCTTTGAGTAAAAACGGAATATTTGTGGATTCATCAAAATCATGGTATAAGGGGTATAGAGAGGGTGTTAAACTGATTGATGGAGTTCTGGAGATTCCAGTCTCGGTAACGTCTTCCAAATTGCGGCTTCCCTGGTCAGTACAGAAAGTTATCCATGCGAGATTAAGGGAGCCCAGAGTTTATTTTGCTCATCCTTGGGAGTTCATTCCAATGCAGAAGGAGAAAATACGATTTGATTGCAAGTTTAACACGGGAGGCAATGCTTTAATACTTTTAGAGAGGTTAATTGATTATTACAAGGATCAAAATGCTAAATTTGTAATGATAAGAGAGTACCTAGATGTTTATAAAAGAAAACATGAAAAACATGAAAATGCAACAAAAATAGTGCCATCTTCCTCAATCGAACTTATCTAATAGAGTTTTCTATGGAAAAGGTTAATAAATTTAGATTTTCCTAATTTTAGTCAGGTGGTGGTATGGAGTATCTTGAGATTCCCCTTTTGGATGAGGATGGAAATGAAGTAAAACTGAAGGATTTTCTTGGCAGATGGATTGTCCTATACATCTATCCAAGGGACAATACCCCGGGCTGTACCACAGAGGCGAAGGAGTTCACAGAACTTTTACCTGAATTTGAGAAGTTTGGAGTTCTCGTTGTTGGAGTCAGCAAAGACTCCATAGAATCCCACCGGAGATTTAAGGAGAAGCACAATCTCAAGGTTAAACTTCTCAGCGACCCAGAGGCTAAGCTGATAAAGACTTTGGGGGCTTGGAGCAAAAAGATGAGAGGAGAAGGCGTATTGAGAAGTACCTTCATAATAAACCCCAAAGGAGAAATTGTGTGGGAAAAGAGAAGAGTTAAAGCCAAGGGACATGCTGCTAAGGTTATTGAAGTTATTAGGAAACTGGTGGGAAATGAGGGTAATAACCCCAATTCTATCAAAACTTGAGATAATCCTAAAGAAGTCAAACACTGCGGTTAGACTAAAGAAGCTGAGTCTTTCCATGATACCCAGATACGATTTCCATTATCTTATCCAACCATAGCATTTTTTAGACCAAATTCTGAAACAAGCTCAACCGCTCTCTTCATTTCATCATAACTCAGCATTCTGGCAATTTCTGGATATTTATCGGCTCTATATTCTGGCCTATACTGGAACATCACGTTTACCCTAACCTCCTTCCCAAGATTTTCTGCTATCCACCTCAAAATTGGCTTGGTGCAGCATTCCAGATGATTCGGCATTACAAGATGTCTTATCAAAAACTCCGCCCTATGGTGTTCCTTGGCCAGGAGGAAGTTTCTTATCACAACCTCCCAATAACTTGGGACTTTTGAATACTTAAGGGCATCTTCATTGTTGCCCCACTTGAAATCACCCAGGTATACATCGACTATTCCATCTAGGAGCTTCATTGTAATCTCGCTCATATACATGTTAGAATTCCAGACTACTGGAATTGGAACTTTAACGTATCTGAGAGTCTCAAGGATAAAAGGCAAATCTGGTGTTGGTTCTCCCCCAACAAAATTAACATTTTTTGCACCTTCAGCATATGCAATGGAAATCTTAGCGGCCATCTCTTTTGGTGAGTATCTTAATCCAACCCTGTACTGGCTTATATCCCAGTTCTGACAGAAGACACATCTAAAGTTGCATCCAGAGAAAAATATGGTGTATGATGGAATCAGCTCGGGTTCCTCTCCAAGATGCAGAAAGTCGCTTGCAACTAAGCTCTCTTTAACTCTACAATAGCCAGTACTATCATTTCTGTTTGCCCGGCATTTGATCTCACAGAGCTCACATTTTTCAAGTATTCTATTCGCTATCAGGGCCTTGAGGTCAAGCAGATTTTTCTCGGGATTCTCGCTTAAATCGTTCTCTCTTAACTTCTCCATGCCCTCTTCATGGGCCTTCCAAAGCTCATCAAGAGGGCCATCTTTTGAAAAATTAACCTTTACCTGCTTTGCATAGGAAAAGTTGGGTCTTTCTCTCCCGGAGAGGATTTCAAAATAATGGGGCATTGCCCTCTTTGCCTTTTCGATTTCCTCCATATTGATCCTGCGAACCCACATAACCATCGTTAAAATAAAGGCAAAAATTCTTAAAAATTATATCTCATCAAGCTTCTTCTTAACATCCATTAATATACCTCTTTGTTTCCCCTGGGCAATCCCAAGGTTGCTAAGCTTAAGATTGTTTGATGTTTTATTATCTGATAAAAGGCAAAAAACAACAATGAGAAAACTGTTGAAATCCCTCCAGTGTTCTAACATATGCTGGGTATCTTCCACAAAGTGCAAAAGTGCATAAGTTAAAGAGTTAAAAAACAAAGAGAAGTATTCATGGTTTTCTCCTTCCTCTAACAGGCATATGACCTCTTCCCCTGATCATTTTTTTACCCCTCATATAACATATCCTGAGCTGCTCTTTTAATTTTATCATAAGTTCCTGAGCGGTGTCGTAGTCACCATTTTTTATTGCTGCTCTTACAGCTTCCATCAGCTGCAACGCCACCGTCACATTGACACCCAGCCTTTCCATTACCCTGATCCGTGCCTCAATCCTTAAGAGTTCTTTTTCCAGTTTCAGCTTTGTTTTTGTCATTATCATCATCCTCATGTTCTCTCCTGCAAGCCTGATGACGACTTCTGCCTTTGACTTTGCTGCTATTGCAAGGCCATAAGCAAGACCATACTTCCCGGTGTTGTATGCTTCCTTTGCGTCTTCAAGCTGTTTCTCCGCAATTTTAAGTACGTTCTCAATGGCTGGATTTGTCGCATTTCTGGATAGCTCCCTGGCTGTGTTTATCTTTTCCTCGGCCATTTGTATTGCTTCAAGGGCTCTCTCAGCGGTCATATTAATCAGAACTTTTGTGCAGTTGCATTCTTTGAGGCGTTCCCTAAGCTGTTTCTGGATCATGAGCATTGTTCGGTTCATGACCGGGGTTTCCACTATTGTAACGCTTTTGATCCTGAGCCCTAGCATTTCCATTATTCTTGTAATGTCTGTAGTCTGGTTGACTAAAATTATCATTGCCCTCTCCTGAATTGCAAGCCTTAATGCCTTTTTAATTCCTGCCAGATCTTTACCTGCTACGAGGATAACCCTGTTCTGTAGCTGGAACCTTGCTGTAATATTTTTGAGTACCGCTAGGTTGGTTTCATATCTGTTTTTTCCATACCACCTCTCAACTGTGATACCCAAGTCCCGTAGGTCCTCAATGTATTCATCGGGAACCGCAATCGGTCCGCCAATGACGATGACTTCTTCCGGGGCATAGCTTATAATTTCTGCGGTTATGTTTGGATCATACACCCCCCATGGTGTTTTGATTATCACAACGTTTGATGTTATGTTTGCAATGTAGTTTGCAAGTGCACAATCGGCTTCATTGTCGCTTACGAGTATCACAAGTGTGGTGTCCGTGGCATTAACTGGCCTGACTGGAACCGCCAGTATCATCAAACCAAAAACTATCGACAGCACTTTTTTCCACATCATACTCAGTCACCCCACCATTTTTAAGGAAAGAAGTTATATTTAAGCTTTTTTCACGAAATCGTCGAGAACTGTTTTTGTTTGTTTTGATACAAGTCCCTTCATCTTTCAATTTGTCCACCATGGTTAAGTAACGTTTGTAAACGTTTATCCACGTTTAACCTCGCCTCAACTTGGCTTTTCAACTCCTTAATCCAATACAATGGTCCGTTTCATTTACCACTGGATTCAAAAACATCAAACCTGTAGCATTTACATCCCTTCAGCTCATTTACAACTTTATTAAGTTCCAAGCAGCTGATCCGGATTGTGCTTGATATTGTAGTTTGTAGTTTTAAGATTTCAACGGGTTTTTGAGGACTTATATCATACATCCTGGTAAGGCCTGATATTTCAATTGTCATATTGCTGACGGTTACTGATATCTCCTCCAGATCGTACGAGGTTTTCTCAACGGCTAATGCAACAAAGATAGAATATGTAAACTTCAAGCGAGTTGAAATCGTGGTTACCAACTACCTTTCGATGCATTCATCATCAAACAGCCTCTTTTGTACTGTTATTCCTTTCGGGGCTACAAACTTCTTAATGGTAACGTTGCTCAGGTACTCCTGCACTTGCTTCTCACAAATCTCCACTTTACTCCAGCTACTGCCCCTTAATTCCAAGTCCTATGAACTGTGAGTTCCCTTCCTGTGTTTTCCATTCCGGTTGCATATACCTTGCTTGGACATAACTTCTACTCTTGCGCTCGTTATCCTACTTTGTGTTTCGGAATAGCACACTAATGAACGCAAACTATTCACTCTGCCTCCTTTATTATGTAAAAACTTCGAAAAATTTTGATAAATAGAAAAACCTATTTGAGTAAGGTCTGTTAAATGTTTACATTTCCCTAAAATAGAGCGGTTAAGGATTTTTGTGAACCCAAAGCTTATATAAAATTTCACCATAATAAAAATGGTGGTTTCTATGAAAGGATGGTGGGGAAGAATTTTAAGGGTTGATTTAACCAACAACAAAGTTAAATTACAAGAATATTCTCCAGAAATTGCCCAGCTATTCATAGGTGGTAGAGGACTGGCTGCAAAAATTCTGTGGGATGAGGTTAGGGGTGTTGATCCCCTCAGCCCAGAGAACAAGTTGGTTATAGCCGCTGGACCCTTTAACGGCCTCCCAACCCCAAGCGGTGGAAAGCTTGTGGTTGCTGCAAAAAGTCCGCTTACGGGTGGTTATGGTGACGGTAACTTAGGGACGATGGCAACTGTTCACTTAAGAAAAGCTGGTTACGACGCCATTGTTATTGAAGGTAAGGCGAAGAAGCCCGTTTATCTCTATATCGAAGATGATAATGTGAGCATTCTCAGTGCTGAGGGACTTTGGGGACTTGACACCTTTAAGACAGAGGAAGAACTCAAGAAGGTACACGGGAA
>DQUR01000259.1 GCA_015662175.1 Thermococcus paralvinellae
ATTCTCCTAGAGTCTTATTGGAACGGGGGTTATCCTGTTCCGTATAAGTATCGTTTGTATATTAGTTTCAATTCTCCTAGAGTCTTATTGGAACTGGGTGGGATTTTGCTTGGATTCTTCATTGGAACTATAATAACGCCTGAACTATAAAAGTTTTTCGCCGAAGGGGTGATAATAAAACCCAACCAAGCCTCCAATTAACACTATCATAAACCCCAATTAAACCAGCACGCGCTTGCAATTTTTTGCACGCACAATGCACAACAATGTTCAAAACCTTTCAAAACGAATATCAAAGCTTAAAACTAAAAAATTAAACACTTAAAGCCCTCAATCAAAAAACGGTCAGATTTCCACAAGGAAGAAATATCAAAGAATCCCCCAGAGCCCTTGATCCCAACCATGTACATTCAAAACGTTACAATCTTAGTAAAAATCATAACACAATGTAATTTAATAACAAACGATTACCAAACCCTTCCAGACCGTTATCAAACCTTAATTTTGAAAAAACTCTAAAGATAAAGCCCAAAAATAACAAAACGAAAAAAAGAACAAGAACCGAAAAATCTTCAAAATCAGCCTTGCCTCTCTCTGATTATCTCCTCCGATGTTTTGCCCTCAACCATGAGTTTTGTCCACTCCTCAAGCCATCTCGAGTAGTTTTTCTCGATTTCATTTGGATCAAGGCTCACAAGCTTATCTGGCTTAACGGCATACTTGAAAACTTCGGGAAGCTGAACGTTCTTGTTCACTGGGAACATCCAGTTTGTGAGTGGAATCTCCTTCTGGAAGTCCTCACTGAGGACGAACTCAATGAACTTCTTAGCCAGATCCGGGTGCTTTGCCCCTTTAACAATGCCAATCCCCTCAATCTGTGGATAACCCCCTTCCCTGAAGATTATTGCCCCTATATTTGGCTCTTTTCCACTTTCATACGCTGAATAAGCCGGATCGGTTGCATAGCTGACAAATAAAGGTGCCTCCCCCTTATCCCACATCTCCCATCCAGCGTCCCAGCCCTTGGTTATCTGGTAAATATTTGGCTTAAGCTTCTCCCAGAAGTGAAGCCATCCCGGATCTCCGTAAACGGCAATTGTCCACAGCAAGAATGCCGCCCCGGTTGAACTCGTTCTCGGGTCTTCAACGATCAGGCTCTTCCTCCATTCAGGCTTTGTTAGATCATTAAAGCTCTGTGGTGGATTTGAAACCTCATCCTTTCTATACACAACCGCAATGAATCCATAATCAAACGGAACCACGTGATAAGTTGGATCAAGCGCCTCTATTAGCTCCTTTGGAACGACATCTATGTTCTTTGGTTTGTAGGGTTCAAGAACTCCCGCCTTAATTGCCTTTGCTATAAGGTTGTTGTCAATCCCAATGACAGCATCCGCCCTCGGGTTGTCTTTTTCCAGAATGAGTCTGTTCAAAACCTCCCCCGCATCTCCAACTGTTATTATCTTAACTTTGACATTGTACATCCTTTCAAACTTTGGTATCGTCGCATCTGCCAGTCCCCAGCTAACGAAGCTGTCATAGGCATAAACAACAAGTTCTTGTGTTTCTGCTGTCATCTGCTCTTTGTTGTCTATACATCCTAATCCCCCGACTATGATCATTAAGACCAAAACTAAGGCGACCCTTTTCATCTTAATCGCCTACAACCTGTTTTTGGAGTTTCATAAGTAAGTAATGAAGAGGGGTTTAAAACTTTATTGTGTTATGGAAAAAGTCAGAACTGAGAATAGAGGAAATATGCGTAAATCATCAGGAGAACGGCACTCGTCGCTCTGCTGACTTTATTCGTTAATCTGAGGGATAAGGTAAGGATTCCCATGACGAGCAGTGTGAGGGGCATGGTGAATGAATATATACTCACATCAACGGTTATCGGTCTTATCATTGAAGCAATTCCTATAACCATCAATATATTGAGGATGTTTGCCCCAACTATGTTCCCAACACTTATATTAGGTATTCTCTTCAGCGTTGCTGCTAATGAATTTGCAAGCTCGGGGAGTGAAGTGCCAACTGACACCAGTGTTAATCCAATGACAACCTCCGGAATTCCCAGAGTTCTGGCCATTGTGACGGCACTTGTAACGACCATCCTCGCACCGGCCACAACCACAGCACCGCTTAGAAATAATATCACTACATCCTTTCTAACATTTCTGCTCCTCCCATCACCAACCTCCTCAAAGGCGATGTGCTTTTTGTAGAGGTAGTATAGAAAGCAGAGATATATCATGACCAGCGACAACCCCTCAAATCTTGAAATCACCATGTCCCTCATCAAAAACCAGGCATAAACGGTTACAGCAAGCATAAAGAGGGAGTTTCTCCAAGCTATTTCATCAACTTTAAGTGGCATTATCAGCCCAGAAACTCCTAAAATCAGTGCTATATTTGCCAGGGCACTCCCAACAGCATTTCCCAGGGCAATCCCACTGTTACCTTCATAGGCAGCGATTGCAGAGACCGTGACCTCAGGGAGAGTTGTTGCTATGCTCGCCAGCACAAGGGCTATTAAGAATTCGCTGACACCAAAACCTTTGGCAATCCTGCATCCTGCCTCAACAAATTCATCGCTGCCCTTGATCAATAAAGCTAGGCCCACTATGAACATAATGAGCTCCTGTATCATTGTCACCGCCGTTACTCTGTGGATAGTAGAATTTAAAAAGCTACCCTTTTTCCCTATGGTATTTTTCGTAGCCCACTCCCTCTCCCCTGCCCTCCATTCTGATCACATAATCGGCGGCATTCTGTAAAGCAACGCTGAAGCCCGGTTCAATACCGATCACAATCGTTTCCTTGCCCTTTCTCTTGGCCTCACTGATTATCGGGAGAAAGTCGGCATCCCTTGTTGCTATGGCAATTATGTCAACATCGGAATTGTATATTAGCTCCATCGCCTCTATGGCAATCCTAACATCGGTATCTCCAGCGACTATAATCGGCTCAAAACCCTGATTCACAACAGCCTCAATAAGTCCCTGCGGAGCATATTGATTCAGAACAACCTTTGCAACCCGAATCTTTCCGATGTTCTCAAGGGCTTCCTTTATATCCTCCAGCCTGATTCCAAATTCTTTTCTGAGAATATTTGGTCCATCGATGATAAGTCCGATCGTTTTTCTGGGTTCTTCACCTTTTTCTTTAGCTTCCCTTTCCTCTCTTTTTAGAATTCTGAATATCCTTCCTTTCATCACTTTCTCCACCCCGTGTGGCCAAAATGACAACGTAATCCGCCCCGTGCTTCAAAGCGGCACTAAATCCCGGCTCAACCCCAATTATTACAGTCTCTTTACCCTTCTCTTTTGCCTTGAGGATTATGGGTAAGAATTCAGCATTTCTCGTTGCCAAAGCTATTATGTCAATGTTTGGATTGTATATCTCACGCATGGCCTCAACAGCCAGCTTAACTCCCGTTTCCCCGGGAACGACGACTGGCTCAAAACCCTGGTTGGCTATGGCCTCGATTAAACCCTGCGGTGCATACTGGTTGAGAATGACCTTGGCCACTCTAATGTTCCCGAGATGTTCAAGCGCCTCAACAATGTCCTCAAGGTGAATCCCAAATTCCTTTCGTAAAATGTTGGGACCATCAATTAGAAGAGCAATCCTTTTGCCCCTCCGAATTTTACGCTTCATCATTGCTATGCTCCGCATCCCCTCCTTTGTAATCGCCACTATCCTCTCCCAATTGCTGGGCATTCCAATCACCATCGATGTAATGCAGCATTATTAAAATTCCCCTTTGTTTATAAAAACGCGTTTGAAGTATAAAAAAGTTAGCCGGAAATGTCCTTGATTATGTGCTTGTAGTAATACCAGAGCCCCCTGATTATGTCCCTCACCTCTATCATCGTGAAGAGGGGAGTTCTGTCGATGAACTTAGCAGTTTCTTCCCATGTGTGGGCCTGAAGAACACGGTAAATCAGGAGCAGAATTTGGTGTTCATCCAGATAGGGTCTCATCCAGCCATCGAGAAAATAGAGCTTCACAACTGGTTTCACCGCATCAACAACGGTATCATAAGTCAAAACTTTACCAACAAACATTTCCAACCGTCTTACCTGGGTCTTTGTCAGATGTATCGGGTAATCAACTGCCTCGCCAAAGGGACTCTCGAAGAGCCACCTTGCAATCTCTGGCTCCAAGTCCCTGTGAGTGTCGCCAAGCCAGTCCAACAGTCTAATCCTGAATTCCGCATTTGCCTGCCTCACTATCTGCCTGGCCTTTTCGCTTATGGGCTTAATTACTATTGCCGTGTATTCCCCGCTGACCGGGTTTCTTGAAGGGCTTAGATGAACGACAGCAAAGCCGTTTCTAATCCAGAATCTGATAAGCTCTTCACTCGCCCCAAAGCCTGAGCCCACCCAGTCATAGCCCTTCTCTTCAGCTTCTTTTATGAGCAGCTCAAGGGCCTTACTACCGAGTCCCATGTTCATGGCATCTGGATGTGTGGCAATCCTCACGACCCTGTATCCCTTAAGCCTTGCAAACTCCTTGGCATAGTGGTGCTTGACCATCATATCGGGGATTATATTCCCCTTTGGCTTGTAACCCTTCGCCATCTTTTCAACAACACCTTTGGGAATTCCACCTTCCTTTGCAATCTGGATGGCACACACTATCTTGCCGTTTTTCAATCTCAACACACGGGCCTCATGATGCGGCGCATCTGCAAGTAAAGCTACGTCACTTGGCCTGTTGCGATAGTGAGCCAGGACATAGATCCCAACAAAATGCTTTAAGTCATCTCTATCATTTTCAAACCAGTCATCCAGATCCGGTTCCTCAAAATAAACCTCCTTCTTTTTGATCAGCTCATAGTCTTCCTCCGTTAAAGGCGCCGGCTCCGCATCCAGCAGGAGCACATCAAAGAGCCACCTTTCGATGGGATCTCCGCTAAAGTATCTAATTGGAACCGAGAGATGGATTTCCTTGAATTCCCTCTTTTCCCTTGCTTTCTTCAGGAATTTAACGGAAAATCCCCTCCCCGCGCCTTCATAACCGTGAACGGTTGAGGAGTAAATAACCCTCGGTTTTTCAAGGTATTTATGAAGGATTGGAACATGAATACCAGCGGCTTCATCGAGAACATAAACGTCGGCATTTTTCCTGTATCCCTGGGCTGGCGGATAATACCTCAGCCCAATGCCTTTCGCATAAAGCTCCCTTATGAGGTTCTTCTCCGTGACAACTTTGACTTTATAGCCAAGAACCTCCAGGCTCCTCTTTGCAAACCTGAACAGGCTCTGGACGTTTTCCAGTTCGGGAGCCGTTATCACTGCCCTGAACCTTTTCCTCTTCGAAGACAGGGCCAGGCCGATGACACCGATACCAACGCTAACACTCTTGCCCCTTCCCCTGTCTGCCGTCAGAACGACCATGCCATCGTTTTCTATTAACCCCTCAAGATTCCTGAGGACCTCAACTTGACCATTCGTGAGACAGAGCTCATAAAGCTCCTTTGGAAATCTGGTTTCCTCGGGGACATCAATTTTTTCCCTCTCTGGGAGCTTTGCCTGGCTCTTGTTTTTTTCAGGCTTCTTCATGATCTTTTGGTTTTCGGCATTCACTATGTATATCCCCTCATGCTCCTCAAATTTTCTGATTAATCTTTTGTTAAAGCGTTTTTTAACGTCATCAATGGTGTAGGGAGGCGTTACGAGGCTTTTGTGAAAACCTGTCCACATGTTCTTCCATTTTTCAAAGGGATTTGTAAGGACGAAAATTAACCCTCCCCCTCTAACAGTCTCGATTACCCTTCCCAAATCATTGGGAGAAAAGTCATAACTTAAATCCAGCACAAGTAAATCAAACGTCCTGCCAAGGATGTCGCTTGTATGTTTAAACGTGACCTTCGTAAGTTCAGCGTCTTGACCAGCCAAGAGGTCAAAATGCTTCCTGAATTCCTCATAGCGGGCCCTTCCGAAGGTTCCCTCACCAAGGGCATCGGTGGCATACAGAACCTCAACCTTTCTCTCGCCTTCGTCTCTCAACTTTCTCGCGATTAATTCATCAATCAGAGAAGATAATACCCCTGCAGAAGCCCCGGCCAGGATTCCAGCCAGTTTTGCTTTATTCATGGTTTCCCCCTGAAGAACAATCATCCTCCTGTGAAAGTTCTCCAATGCCTCGGCCAGAGCTGTTTCAGTGAGCTTTAAAAGTGAATCCTTGACCTTCTCTCCCTTTGCATACTCTCTCACTTCCTTGTCAAATCTAATTTTTACCGTCATTCTCTCACCTCCGTAAAAAGATGGAAAAGAAGTTTAAAAAGTTGTTTAGACCCCCACGGTTCCAATTTGCTGGCGTATTTTAAGACTAATATCGAAACGCTAAACTTTTATATAAATGAATTCAGGTTTTTTACGGTGATTTTTTATGAAAAAGCTTGATATTAAAGATCTGGGAAAATTCAAACTTGTTGGTGGATTGGACATTCACAAAAGCAAAACGGTCTTCACGGTCACAGAGATAAGCCTCGAAAAGGACGACTATTTTTCAAGAATTTACCTCTATAACGGAAGGAAAGTTATACAATTCACCTCTGGACCCAAAGACTCAAACCCAAAGTTCTCACCGGATGGAGGTTTCATAGCATTCACCTCAAAGAGAGACAGAGAGAGCAAAGAGACCGAGCTCTACCTGATTCCAACAACAGGTGGAGAGGCTAAGCTTTTAACGAGGTTCAAATACGGGATCAGTGACTTTGAATTCTCTCCTGATGGAAAAACCCTGGCGGTTATTTCATCAGTGGAGCTTGAACGCAAAAAGAAAGAGGATGACGTCCACATAATCAAAGAGATACCCTTCTGGTTCAACGGTTTGGGCTGGATTTACGGGAAGAGGGCCCAAATTTTCTTGGTCAACACAGAGAGTGGAAGAAAGAGGAAGATAACTAAGGGGAAACTAAACATCCTGACCCTCAGGTGGAGCGACGATGGAAGTAAAATCTACTTCGTTGCTCAAGAAGACAGAGAAAGGAAGCCAATGGTAAGCGACCTTTACGTTTTAGATGTTAAGAGCAGGAAGATTGAAAAGCTCACCAAGTCTAAGTGGCGCATTGGGGACTTTGTAATAATCGATGAGAAGCATTTTGTTTTAAGAATGAGCACCCTCGAGAGGGGGATACCAACAAATACCCACATTTATCTCTTCAATGTCGAAACAAAGGAAATTAAAAAGCTCACCGAAAAACTCGATCGCTCAGCATACAACTCACTTAACTGCGATGTGAGGGGAAAGTCAAGGAATCCACTGGTTTACAGGGATGGCTGGATTTACTACATAGCAACGGATGGACCGAGGGCGAACCTTTTTAGGGTAAACTTGGAGGGGAACATTGAGCGTGTTATTGCCGGTGATAGAAGTATTGAAACCTTTGGAATTGGAAACTACATAGCGTTTATTGCTCAGGATGCAGTAACTCCTACAGAACTGTACATTCTAAGAGACGGTAAAGAGAAAAGGGTCACAAACTTCAACAACTGGATTAGGGAGTATAAGCTTTCAAAACCCGAGCACTTCAAAGTTAAAGCCTCAGATGGCGTAGAAATTGATGCTTGGGTAATAAAACCCGTTGACTTTAAAGAAGGCAGAAAATATCCTGCCATTCTCGAAATTCATGGAGGTCCAAAGACGGCCTACGGCTACTCCTTCATGCATGAGTTTCACGTTTTAACCTCCAGAGGGTTCGTGGTGATATTCAGCAATCCAAGAGGAAGCGATGGCTATGGTGAGGAGTTTGCCGATATAAGGAAACACTACGGCGAAAGGGACTATCAGGATTTAATGGAGGTGGTTGATGAAGCCCTGAGAAGGTTTGACTTCATTGATGCTGAAAGAATAGGCGTTACTGGCGGTTCTTATGGTGGCTTCATGACGAACTGGATAGTTGGACACACGAACAGATTTAAGGCAGCAGTCACCCAGAGGTCAATCTCCAACTGGGTGAGCTTCTTCGGAACGACTGACATAGGCTACTACTTTGCCCCGGACCAAATCGGACAAGATCCATGGAGCAATCTTGAAGGATACTGGGAAAAATCGCCTCTAAAATATGCTCCCAACGTTGAGACACCCCTTTTGATAATCCACTCAGTTGAGGACTATCGCTGCTGGCTTCCGGAGGCATTACAGCTTTTCACGGCACTGAAGTATTTTGGAAAGACTGTTGAACTGGCGGTGTTTCCTGGAGAAAATCACGACCTCTCAAGGAGTGGAAGGCCTAAACACAGGGTCAGGAGGCTTGAGCTAATTGCTGGATGGTTCGAGAGATGGCTTAAGTGATTATTTTTGCTTTTAACTTCTTTTTAAGCATGCCAAAGCAAAAGTAGCAAAAGTAAAGAAGGGCATCAAAGCGTATAATCCAAAACCTTTTTGGCCTCTTCAATGTGCTCCGGATAAACGTTCTTAATCTCTGGGTGTAGAGCCTTGATAACCCTTCCAACGAGCACAAAGAGTGTTCCCGTAATAACGGGCAGCTCATTAACTACCTCCTCATCAAGCGGTAAATCCGCAGGTATCTTCTTAAGAACGAACTTCCTTATCGGCTCAATTTCAACTTTCTCATCCTCAATGGCAGCTCTAAAGAGGTTCATTGAATTCTTGAATCCCTTTGTTAGCGGAAGATGCACCAGTCTTATTATTCCTGCGTTCTCTGCTTTTGCTTTTTCATAGGCGACTTCAAACAGGTCAACAAGCTTTTTCTCAGCTATATCCATCATATCTTCTGCCCTTGGTTTTATTACTGCTAGCTCACATGTTTTTTTAAGGATCTTCTGGAGCTGTGGATATGGGATTATCATCTCTGCCATCACCATCACCTCCCACAGTTTCAGCATGAAATTTTAATAACGTAAAGTATATAAAATTTTCTATCCTAAGAAAAAGAGGACAACAATCAACAACACCGCAAAGATGGGTGGACCAAAAAGAAACATCGCAACGGCGCTCTCCTTGATAAGCTTTTCTGGCTCACCCTCTGAACAAACCAGAGGCTGAGCGGGAAGCCGACGATAGCGCCGAGGAATCAGCCGATGGATCCACGAGGCGGTACTTCACATAGGTCAAGAACAGCATGGTCACTCCCAAAGTAGCCTTCCAGATGCTCTTCTGCTTCCCCACGACCACGAAAAAGCCCGCCTAAGCCAGGGTGAAAAGGAATCCTACCGTAAACTCCGCTAGCATGCCACTACCCAACTGGGAAGTATAAAAGCTTGGCGGTCACCCCAGGAATCCCCTAATGCTCGCAGCTTTGATTATTAACACCTCATTAATCTCGTCATCCAGTATTTTGCTTGTAACCTCACAGTGCTCTTCATTTCTCTCAAATTCAAACAGTTGGCTCATTTTCAGAATGTCCCTTAAGAATTTAAATTTCTCAGCTGATTTAGGATTGAAATACGTGAATGCAAAGCTTAAATCTTTGTAAATGCCCTTGTAAACATCCCCCACAACTTCAATGTCCTTTTCGTTAAGTGCATTTAATCCAAGAACTTCTGGAGGTATGCCAAGGGAATAAAGGGATGCAGTGAACTTTATTGCTCTTGGAAGTGCAAAGCCATTAACATCCCTAGCATAACCAAATAGCCCAATGTGGAGCTTTCTCTTTCTCCTAGAGGGGACAAACTTAGCAACCTCCCTTATTGAGCTTGCCAAAGCCTTAATCTGCTTAGAATATTCAATTTCATATTTTCTGAGAATTGAGAGGATTTGCTCATCAATGGGCTCAGCTTCTTTTCTCTTTGAGCTTTTGATTTTCTCAACAGCTTTTATAACTTCCCTTGGTGGATTGTCATATTTAAATGAGCTTTGAATTGTAAATGTCTGAGCCCCTCTATACTCTTCCAAGACATTTTCAACATTTTTCGGGGACAAGGTGGCCTCTAAATGGCGCACTGCCTACACCAACTATCGGATAAATATTAACACTTTCCTCCTCTTCAAGCTCCTGAAGCTTAAAGAGAGCATATTTATCATAGATGACAGCACTTAATAGCCCATAGTTCATAGCAGGGTCGCTCCTTGCCAAGAAAATACGCTGATATTCAAAGTCCCTCCCCTGTAAATATTCAATATTTTAGCTGAGTTTAGTATTGCCTCTTTTGTTTCAAAGAGAGGTATTACGTTAATTTCTTCAGGAAAGAATTCCCCAAGCCACATATAGATTTATATCGTAGACCCTCTTGTACTGCTTTCCAACGATATAACGTTTGTACAGCTCATAGACTCTGTGAACTTCGTTTGCTGAAGTTGTCATTGGGAGGATAACTTCAAATATCGGGACACTTTCTTCCCCATAAAATATCTTCGAATAATCAGCTGAACGGGGAATACTTTCGAGTGTTTCAAGCAAAAGCTTTGCTTCAGCTTTCTCAACACTGGGATTGGGTACTCTTGGAGTCAGCCTAAAATCCTTTCCAAGCTTACGCTTTCTGAAGAAATGAGGATATCTCTCTAGAAGTTTTTTAACAACAAACTCATCAACTTCTTTTCCTTCGAAATCCCACATTTGCTCTTCTATTCCTAGAACACTGAAAGCATAAAACGCTTCAATTACTTCGTCCTCACCACTCAGCTGAGGCTCCTGAGCAAAAAAAGGTATATAAACATTGTCAGGATGTTGAGTGCTCATCGTTTTTAGTATCATTTTGCCCATCAAAAATGCAGAAATATGGAACAATTTAAGTTTTTGGTAAAAATTTTTGATTAAATGACAAAAACCAGCAAAAATCTTTTTAAATCCACATTATATCCATATTTCATGCACGCCTATATTTTGGCATTTCCCGAGAGAAGGTGGGAGAACTATCTTATACCACTGAATGATGAACCCCTGATAAGAAGAGTGGAGCAGAGGCTTAGGCTTGCAAAAAGAATTAATGAGGTTTACACAATAATCAGGAAAGGAGACCTGAGGAAATATTCCCTCCACGTCTCAAATCCTGTTGAGGTTAAAGCCAGAAACAAAATTGAAGCGCTTTACAAAGCTTTACCAACTTATGGAGAGCTCTTCCTTGTTGAAGGGAATATGCCACTGATAATGCCTTTTCTAGTAAATTACCTCTCAACACTGTTTTTAGATTCAGGGGGCGAAGCATTAATTCCCTCATGGACCGATGGAACACTGGAGATTACACATGCGTTTTATGACGCAAGGGCATTAAAAAGTGCATTAGAAGCTTGCTTATCAGAAAACGAGAGGAAACTGAGCTGCATTAAAGAATATTTAGACTATGAAACAATTAGCATTGAGGAACTAGCTAAGAGAAACCCCAAGGTGACGCTCAGCTTCTTTAAAGTTAAGAACAGCTTTGATTTAAGATTCGCCTCAAATGGGATTTAAATAACCCCAGCTCTTTTCACCCTGTCTGTAACCACCACAGCAATCCCAGCTTTTATCAGGTCAATAACAACGAAGGGCGCAACGCCAACTGCAAAGGCTTTCCCAAAGTTTCCTCCGAAGTAGAAACCCAGTCTAAGCCAGCCTAAAAAGTATATAACACCAATACCAATTAAAGAGCCCAAGATGTAACCTTTTAAATTCTCATACCTCCCACCCATCAAGCCAACTAAAAATGCAGCTACCGGAAATGCCATAAGATATCCTCCCGTTGGGCCATAAAGATAGACAAATCCCCCTTTTAATCCCGCAAAAACGGGCAGTCCAATGGCACCCATCAGAAGGTATATCACCTGACTTAGAAAACCCAAACGTGCTCCCAGAATCAATCCGCTGAGCAGAACAAAGAGAACTTGCAGAGTCACCGGCACTTCTCCAATTGGAATGCTTATTTGAGCCCCAACTGCCGTTAAAGCTGCGAATAAAGCTGAATAGGCAATTTCTCTTGCCTTCATTTTAATGCCCCCGGGATTCATATGTCCTGGATCTTTAAAATTTTACGGCAGAAAGTGTTACTTTTTTAAATCCTCTACACAGATTTAAGGAGGATGATTGAAGTCAGAAACCTCTGGCACATCTACGAAGGTAGAAAAATTGCCCTGAGAGATGTTAGCCTTACAATTGAAAATGAAATTCTTGCCCTAGTAGGTCCTAACGGTTCTGGAAAAACAACTTTAGCAAAGCACCTCAATGGTCTGTTAAAGCCCACGAAGGGAGAGGTTATTGTTGATGGGATAAACACCAAAAATGCCAGTGTTGCCGAGCTTTCCAGAATTGTTGGTTACGTTTTTCAAAATCCTGAGCACATGTTCTTTGAAGAAAACGTTTTCAGGGAAGTTGCATTTGGGCCCAAGAACCTTGGATTGAGCAAAGATGAAATTGAACAAAGAGTAAGATGGGCACTGAAGTCCGTAAATCTGGGAGGTTATGAGGACAGGAACCCATATTCTTTAAGTGGGGGTGAAAAACAGCGCTTGGCAATCGCATGTGTGCTGTCAATGAGGCCAAGATATCTCATCCTGGATGAGCCAACCACAGGTTTAGACGAAAAAAGTGCCAAAAGTGTAAAGGAAGTTATCAGAAAGCTAAAGGAAGAGGGACACGGAATAATGCTGATAACCCATGACATGGAGCTTGTTCTGGAATTAGCTGATAGGGTTGTTCTGCTTTTTGAAGGAGTTAAAATTTTTGACGGTTCCGTTAATGAATTTTTCCGGCTTGATTTGAGAAACTATGATTTAGACAGACCTGAACTTTTAAGAATCAGCGAGCGTTTGAATATCGGCTTTGTGAGAAACGTTGATGAGTTCGTAACCCAAATTCTTGAGAGGGTGAGACCATGATGTATAGCCTGTACATTAAGAGGGATTCCATCCTTCACCGTTTGGACCCTAGGGTTAAAATAATTTCCTCACTTTTAGGAATTCTGGCAATGATCCTCTTTAATTCTCCGTATCTGCTCTTTATTCTCTTTACCCTGCTTTCCCTTTCCCTAAAATTCTTTGGAAAAATTGGTTTTAAGGAGCAGATGAAGGTGTTGAAACCCCTGACTCCGCTGATAATCATAACGATTGTCATATGGCCCTTTATTTTAGAGCCAAGAACATTCGGACTCTTTATCGGTTTGGGATATGCTCTAAGATTAGCTTCAATGGCCATGATAACCTTTGGCCTTTTAATGACAACAACTCAGAGAGAGCTAATTCTGGGCTTCATAAAGCTGAAAATGCCCTATGAGATTGGATTAACCCTCACCATAGCTTTAAGATACATCCCAACACTCTTTAGCTTAGCCCAGACAATTATTGATGCACAAAGATCAAGAGGCCTTGAGCTTGAAAAGGGTAGCTTTTTCTCAAGGATTAAAAATACGGTGCCC
>DQUR01000057.1 GCA_015662175.1 Thermococcus paralvinellae
ATTAAGAATGTGGGCGATCTCTGATTCATCCATTCCAACACCATCCGCTAAAGGAAATATGTTGTAAATGACCTTCTTTCTCAGCTCTCTGTCCTGAATCGAGGCAAATTCCACGTGAATCTTAATGTCTTTATTCTTCTTTAGAAGCATTGTGTCCTCCTTTGCCTTTCTCAGATAATAGTTGGCATCTTTTCCGTCGGAATATCGCCTTTTAATGCCCTGATATCCGGACAAGATTGCTCCATCCACAAACCCACCAATTTCAGGTAAAAATGGCTTTAGGTCTTCTTTTGTCTCGATTCGGATACTCTCAAACCGTGAGGCAACTATAAAACGGCCAGAGTGAGGCACCTCGATAACTTCATCTCCAAGCTTAAACTTCATACCTTTCCTAAACTCAAAAATCCTGTTCACCTTTACTGGGTCATTCTCACGATATGCCTCGATTGGCCTCTTTAGAACCAGTTTTCCATCCTCAACAACAGGATATAGAAGATTTGGCTTATTAACAAACATTTTAGCCTGTTTTTTAGCTAAAACAGGCGAGTACGCAATGACTTTTTTAAAATCTAGATTGGCAAGAAGGTTGGCAATAATTCCAACTTGTCCCCCCATTCTCTCCACGTCGTACTTAAACCTCTCATCAAACCATGTGTGCATCTCCTCATTTACAAGTGGAACAGCCATGGGTTTTCCGGTTTTCAGGGCATGTATAAGGCGGGCAACAAAATCAACGGGCTCGTTGATTTCCCTTGGATATTCATCCATCCTTCGCTTTATGTTCTCCGCTCCAAGCCCGTCAATTAACCTTTCAATGTGTTCTTTCTTAAGGTGAACTATCGCATCAACGTTAATGTTGTATGCCAGGTATAGGCTGAGCTTTTGGGTTTCCTGAAAAAGGTCAATCATTTGTATCACCCTAAGTGAATACTAATCTCAAAGTGGGAATTCAGTTTAAAAATATTTTCGCTGCAAATGATAAAGGGATAAAAAAGTTAATATTCCACGAAAAGTCTTCCAAGGGAAGGTATCTTTTCCCTGACATCCATTTCCCTTAAGGCAAGCCACAGCGATGCCTGATTGCTCGTAACGACCGGGACGCCTAGATCATCCTCAAGGGCATTAATTATCTCAAAGGTCCTCAAATTTGTGCAGCTTATGAAAATTGCATCCGCTTCCTCCATAAACATTGCCTTGGCCATACGATAGGCCTCGTAAGGTTCGAGTCTTCCCACTTGAAGATTATCAACAAGCCCAAGACCCCTGATATCAAGGACTTCAAATTCATTTGCCTCAAGGTATTCCTTCTCCCTCTGATTTATATCCTCCGTATACGGTGTCACAACAATTATCTGCTGGGCATCGAGTATTTTCAATGCCTCAACGACAGCTGTGCCTGTTGTTATTACCGGAACGTTCACCTCTTTCTCGATCTTCTCCTCAAGTTCAGCTTCAAAGTTAGCTCCCCCGATAAAGGAGCCACTTGTGCATCCATAAAGGATTAAATCAACATTGGCATCTTTTAAGAGCCTGGCACTTTCAATTGCAGGGGAGCTCATTTTTAAAAGCTCTTCCTCTGCAATATCTTTTAGTGGCATCCTTGCTGTGTGAAGGGAAACACCCTCGGGCAGGGCAGAGTGAAGCTCCATCTCCATCGTGGTGTTTGATGATGGGACTATTAATCCAATTCTGCCTCTCCATCCATGCATGAATTCCACCTAAAAAGGAGTCCCTAAGACAATTACTTAAACCTTTGGTTCACAAAATGTTAAAATGTTAATTTGGCCAAAAACATAGCATTAAGATAGTGATTTTTATAGATCCAAGCGAAGTTGAGAAAAAGGAGCTTAGGAGAGGGGTATGTTAAAAAAGAGCGCTGGGAAATTGTGCAGAAATGTATTTAAGCTCTCTATTATTTTCAATTTTCAGGTGATGTCATGTTCAATTGTGTGATCATTCGCTACGGTGAGATTGGAACCAAATCTCCCCAAACAAGAAGATGGTTCGAACAAATTTTGATGAACAACATCAGGGAAGCTTTGGTGAGCGAGGGAATTGAGTATAAAGGAGTTTTTGCCAGGCATGGGAGGATTATAGTTAGGACAAATAAAGCCAAAGAAAGCGTTGAAGTTTTAAGGAGAGTTTTTGGAATAGTCTCGCTTTCTCCTGCAATGGAGATTGATGCCGAGCTGGAGAAGATAAACAAGGTTGCATTAAAACTTTTCCGCAAAAAGAAACGTGAGCTTGGATTAGACCAGCCAAGCTTTAGGATAACAGCAAGACGAATTACAAAGGAATTTCCCCTGAAAAGTCCCGAAATTCAGGCTAAAGTTGGTGAGTTCATCCTGGAGAATGAGAATGCAGGGGTTGACCTAAAGAACTACGACATTGAGGTCGGCGTTGAGCTAATGGAAGGAAAAGCATATGTCTTTGTGGACAGGATTAAGGCCTGGGGAGGTCTTCCCATAGGGACGCAGGGAAAGGTTGTCGCCATGCTCAGCGGAGGAATAGATTCTTCCGTGGCAGCATTCCTTATGATGAAGCGGGGCTGTGAGATCATCCCTCTTCACATATATACCGGGGAAAAGACCCTTGAAAAAGTCAGGGAAGTTTGGAACCGGCTTAAGATGTATCACTACGGTGGAAAAGCCGATCTGATTGTAATCAGGCTGAAGGAAAGGGAGAAGATTCTCCAAAAGCTTAAGGAGCTTGGGAAAGAGAGCTACATCGGCATTTTTTGCAAGTTTATGGGGGTTAAAGTTGCTGATAGAATAGCGAGGGAGTTTGGGGCCAAGGGCATTGTTACCGGCGATTCCATCGGTCAGCTGGAAATTATGTATATAGTTAGCCAGGCAAGTGAGCTACCAATTTACACGCCACTTATAGGGCTGGACGAGGAGGAAGTAGTAGAAATAGCAAAAGAGATAGGCACTTTTGAGCTTTCGGAGGAAGTTCCATCTTCCCCGAAGCATCCCGTGATCAAAGGCTCTTGGGAGGAATTCAAAAGGCTTTACAGGGAAATCTTTGGAGAGGAACCTAAAAAGAGGGGCTGCTGAAATAGGGGGGTGATGGAAATACCTAAGGCGGTAGCCTTGCTCAGCTCGGGAATAGACTCGCCTGTTGCCATTTATCTAATGCTTAAAAAGGGCCTGGACATAATTCCAATTCATTTCAGGCAGGATGAGGGCAAACATAAGAAAGTCAGGAGGATCTGGGAGCGGCTGAAGGAGCTCTACCCGGATAGATTGAAGGATTTAGTTGTTATCGATGTCTATGAACACCAGATGCCCATCTTTGAAAGGCTCATTGAGATGAAAAAGGAAAAGTGGATTTGTGTATTTTGCAAATTTACCATGTACAAGAAGGCAACGGAGATAGCAAAGGAGAATGGAGCGTATGCAATCATAACAGGGGACTCTTTGGGGCAGGTGGCATCACAGACACTGGACAATCTGTTAATTATCTCACTGGCGACAGATTTACCCATCCTGAGACCTTTGATTGGATTCGATAAAGAGGAAGTTGTAAAAATCGCCAAGGAAATCGGAACCTTTGATATAAGCATCGAGCCTGAGAAAGGCTGTCCGTTTGTGCCAAAGCATCCCGTGGTCAGGGGCTCACTTGGGGAATTTAAAAGGATTTACAGGGCTGTTTTCGGGACTTCCCGTTAACCATTTATGGGCACCATTGCCTTGAAAGAAACCCTTATAAATATATGCCTGCACCAGTATTCGGTGATAAAAGATGAACGTGTTTTCAAGCACACTTGAGCTTTACGAGAAGTTTAAGCCAACCCCCCTGATTAAGCTTTCACTTTCAGATGAGAGGGGGGATGTATTTTGCCAAGTTAGAGTTCTTTAATCCTTTCAGCAGGAGCATTAAAGACAGAACCGTTTTTAACATGCTCATGAAGGCCAAGCAGAGGGGAGAAATAAACGGGAGGAACAAGCTTTTTGAAGCTACCTCCGGAAATGTTGGAATTGCAATGGCTTCTCTGTCGAACATATTTGGAGTAAAGTTCAGGGCATACTTGCCAAGGCCAACACCAAAAACAACTGAGATACTGCTGAAGATTCTCGGTGCGGAGGTTATAAGGACGGACTTTGAAACAATAGACCCTACAATGGTGGAATTCGTGAAAAAGGAAGCCGAAAGGAACGATGCAGTGAATCTAAACCAGTTTGAGAATGAGGATAACTTTGAGGCACACTACAAATACACAGCTGGAGAGATTGACGAACAACTGAAAAGCATTGGGAAAAAGCCGGACGTTATTGTGGCAGGAATAGGAACCTCTGGCCATATAGCTGGATTGGCGAAGTACTTCAAGGAGCGATATGATACAAAGATAGTTGGAGCAGTTCCCGCGGAGGGAGAAAAGATTCCTGGAATAAAGCGTTTGGAGACAAAACCAAAATGGATATCAAAAGTTAGAATAGACGAAGTTGTGGAAATAACTCAAAAAGAAGCAGTTGAAGGGTGTATGAGGATTGCAAGAGAGGATGGACTGCTGATTGGCCTAAGTGCCGGTGCTGTCGTAAAAGCCCTGGAGAAAGTCAGGGAAAGGTACAATGGGACCGCAGTGCTAATATTTCCAGACGATGGATTTAAATATGTGGAAGCCTTTGAGAGATACTTCAGTGAGGAAATATGAAACTCGCGGCATATCTGCTGTTTCTTCAAGCATTTTTTCTCATCTATTACTGTGCTGTTGAAAGGGCATTAATTTATTTTCCCTTTGGTTTGTTGAATTTTGTTTTGGCCTGGGCTATTCTTAAAGGAGAAAAGAGAGCTGTTAAGATTGCTTTAGTTTATAAGGGTTTGGACCTGTTTTTCTCCATTCTAATGCTGATGAGTGGGGTTTTAAGTGCTGGGATTAGTGCGCTGATAGATTTTGTCATAATTCACGATTTAATAGGATCGTTTGGAAAGAAGGATGAGACCGATGATCTGCTCCCAATGAACCCGGGGGGAGTTGAGACTGATGAAACCCAAGTCCATCATGAGGGCAAAACTTAGTGGAAGGGCTTTTACTCACGTTCCCTCCTAAAAACTCACAACGGGCAGATCCCACCGTTGAGAACACAACTAAAGGACTTGGTGAGAAAGCTTTCTTCACATAGAAACCTATGAAAACAGCACATACGCAGTTGAGGTGGGAAAAGACGCTAGCATGGGGGTTTTCCACGTTAAAGTTGAGGACATCCTTGGTGCCGATTATGTGAAAGTCGTTGTGAATCTCATTGGTGCCTCGATTGATGTTGAAATGATTCCGGATTAAAGTTTACCCTTTCCCCGGCCAGAGCCAGAAACTTGGGCCCTACATCTTCAGCTATGACCATTACTTCGGTGGCGCCGTTGTGTCCCTGCGGAATCCTTGTGGAAAGACACTGAAGAGTGCCAGACTTTCTTCAGGTTTGATCTCAACCCTCCGTTATTACGGCGGTGTCATGGTTAGTAGTAAAAACATGACCAGCGACGGAACGGCAACCTTCTTTGCCATGGTAGATGAAGAAAAGATACCACGCGTGGAAAAGGTTGCCAATCTGCTGATAAGTGTATCCTCCAAAGGTGGCAAGCAATACATTCCGATGACGGCAAATGTGACGGTTCAAAACACCGGAACCGTGAGCATATCAAACGTTTTCCTGAGGTTCATTCCTGAGGAAGACACTGAGATACTTTCCGGGGGAGAGATGTTCATCAGGGAAATTAAGCCCGGTGAGAAAAAGACCTTCGAGGTTAAACTCCTACCCCATCGCTCGGGTAACCTCACCCTGGGATACGTTGAGGCCACGGCGGTGGCTCCATTTGAGCTGGCGTGCGGGGGATACACAGTCTTAAAGTTCCGCTCAAACGACCTTCAGGTTAGTGTAAAACCCTCTCGCATTTCATATGAGCTGGACATTAAAGCCCCGAGGGATGTTCCAATACACAACCCGTTTTCAATTGAGATTAGGGTTACCAATACTGGGGACGTTTCGGTTCCCGCAAACCTCACGGTAATCCTACCCGAAGGTGTTGCCATTACTCCCAACGAAAAGTTCTCTTTTAAGGGAGGGATTATAATCGCTCCCATATCTCTCCAGCCGGGGGAAAATGGTACATTCGTCTTGGAGGTATACCCGTACACCAACGGAACAAAGGAATTCACCTTCCATGTTAAGACTCCCCTTGGGGTTGTGGCCTCAACCGTTATTCACCTTAACGTAACCGTTCCCCGAGAAAACGAAAACTACCACAATCAGCGTTCAGACCGTCCCCTACATTCCGGCGTCTGCAAAGGCTATGTGGGGATTCTGGGCTTTGTCCTTGGTGCCCTTGTAATCATAGCCATCGCTTGGTATCAGGCAAGGAAATCTTAAATTCATCACTCTTGGTGGTCTGCTTCATGACATAGGAAAGCCCGTGCAGCGGGCCAATCTCTATACCGGTGACCATCCTACACATCTTGCAAGGAACACTAGCAGAATCCCTATTTTGCGAGTTTCATCATGGGAAATCAATGGTAGAGGAGAATATGAGAAAAAGAATAGCAGAAGTTCATCCGGAGCGTTTTGGTCTCTCCGTGGAG
>DQUR01000105.1 GCA_015662175.1 Thermococcus paralvinellae
TGCAAAGTGGTCTTAAGCCTTTGGTGTTGGGCATGAGTTGTCCGTTCTGCAATCCAAGTGCTGAGGTCATCCTCTATGAAGACAGACTGATCAGGATACTTATCGACTCATATCCAGCTAGCAAAGGCCACCTCCTCATCGTTCCAGTAAGGCACGTTGAGCGCTGGGAAGAACTGACAAAAGAAGAGAAGGCCGCGCTGATCAGGGGTATAGACCTTGCGATGAATGGATTGAGGAAGGCACTCAAGCCCGACGCATTCAACGTCGGCATGAACCTCGGGAGAGCAGCGGGACAGACGGTTTCTCATATTCACGTGCATGTGATTCCAAGATGGGAGGGAGACTGTAAACACCCGCGTGGCGGCGTCAGAAAGGCGGTCTTAGATCTGGAAGACGAGAACCTGAACTTGAGGGAGCGGTGGGGGAGAAACAGGCTGAACAAGAGGGAAATTGAGGATCTGAGGAGAGCTTTAATAAAGCTCGTGGGCGAGGGTTGAATAGAATTTCCCTTTTGGTTGGGTTCTCGGCGAGTTCAAGAATCCCCTGGAAGTGCCTCAAGACAACCTTTCTATACCATGAAATCCCCTCAGTAGATGTGGGCATCGATGTCTCTCAGCAACTCGAGCATCTTTAGAAAATCTCTGAGCTCTTCCTCGGAGAAGTGGTTCTCCGCCTCATCCTGTGGATCGAATTTGCTTAGGTATTCTCTAGCCTTCATCAGGTCATTGAGATCCTCCTGAAGCTCTAAAGTGCGCTGGATGAACTCATAGCTCGTGTGTGGGCTCTCAAAGGCCCTGTTCTGGTTGGCCACTATGGCAATCTTAACGTTGGCTATCGTTTCGTCGAGCAGTTGAATGAGTTCTCCAATCTTCATTCTCTCACCTCATAATGGCTAGTTCCCAGTATATTTAAGCTTCTTCCGTGGTTCCCACACAATGGCTGAGGAAATGTTTGTGGTTAGGGGCTTTTTCGCTCAATTATTTCAGGTTTTTGAGGAGTTCTTTGTGGTCGTTAAATGGAATATAAGTACACCGGATTAAGCTGACCCCCTTTGTTCTGGAGGACAAAGCTTTCAAAAGAAAAGAGGGTATATTGCAGGGAGCAAAGGATAAAACCTGAAAGCACAAATTCCTTTAGGTGTCTAAAATGATAAAAAACAGGCTCATTGTGGTTACCGGTGGGGCCGGTTTCATAGGCTCACACATTGCCGAAGAGCTCAGCAAAGACAACGAAGTTGTTGTTATTGACAACCTCCACTCGGGAAGAGTTGAGAATGTGCCGGAAAACGTAAAATTCGTCCAGGCTGATATTCGGGATTATGAGAGCATAGTTGAGATAATGAGCCAGGCGGACTACGTTTTTCACGAGGCGGCACTTGTGAGTGTTGTCGAAAGCGTGGAGAAACCAGTTTTAACCGAGGAAATTAATGTTTTGGGAACGCTGAATATCCTAAGAGCTTTAAGCGAAGGACATGGTAAGCTTATCTTTGCCTCCTCTGCCGCTGTATACGGTGATAATCAAAACCTGCCTTTGAAAGAGGAAGAAAAGCCCATGCCCTTATCGCCTTATGGGGTTACAAAGGTCTCCGGAGAATATTATTGCAAGATATTTTACGAGCTTTATGGCGTTCCAGCAGTGGCCTTAAGGTATTTCAACGTCTTCGGCGAAAGGCAGGGATACAACCAGTATGCTGGAGTTATAAGCATCTTCATCAACCGTGCTTTGAAAAATGAGCCGTTGATAATTTTTGGTGACGGAAAACAGACGAGGGATTTTATTTATGTTAAAGACGTTGTTAAAGCGAACGTCCTAGTTGCAGAGAAGAAGAGGGCAAACGGGGAAGTGTTTAACGTCGCTCGTGGTGAGAGAACGACAATCCTTGAGCTGGCCATGAAGATCATTGATGCGACAAATTCATCAAGCCCGATAATATTTGATAAGCCAAGACCCGGCGATATAAAGCACAGCCAAGCCGACATAAGTAAAATCAAGAAGCTTGGATTTAAGCCAGAGTACTCTCTTGAGGAGGGGCTTTTGAGAACTGTTGAGTGGTACAGAAGGGGTTTTTAGGTGTGTGAAAGTTTTCTCCATCAGGTTAATTCTCACAACGGACTTGAGCTCCATTAACCCTTGCCCCCGTCATTGCATGGAGTGCCTTTATATGACAAACGACTCTAATATATTCCCGCGTCTGGACAAATTCTCCCTATCTCCCCAACTACCATATAGACATAGAGGTTTTGCTCAAAAAGAATAACCAACGAAGGAAAAATCTTGAGAGTCTTGGGTTAGCCCTCTGTTAAAATTGTTAAAGAATTAGTTGACGTAATGGGTCCGGAACGATAAATATTACTAACTTTAGATTGGGAAGTTCCTCTGGGCCTAAAAAGATGAGAAGGATTAGGAATCCAAAAAACAGCAGATCAGTTCTGGGACGACAAAAAGTAGCCCTATTCATAGGGTCACTTTTTAGGGACCTTAAACTCTCCAGCCTGTTGTATCTTTTGGGCCTTCTGTGCCAACTCCTGAAGTTTTTGCTCAATCTGCTGTAATGCCTCCTGAGTCTTTTTTATTGCATCTTCGTATTCCTTAATTTTTGCATCCAAGTAAGTAATTGCATCCTCCAAGCTTTTCTCAACCGCATATCCCGCTCCAATGCTAACAATCGCATGCTCCTTCTCAACTATCATGCCCTTCAGGAATGAGCCCGCTCCGATGGGGACCAGTATCTCAGGCTTCTTGTCCTCAACCTTCTTAAGCCCCTCAACTGTTTCCTTCACTGCTTTGAACTCATTCATTCCAAGGGTTAAAAGCTCAAGATTTTGAGCCAAAAGCTGGGCCTGAGCCTGTAAGAGCTGGTATTCATAAGCCAATTTTTCAAGCTGTTCCTGATTCTGTGCCATTTCTATCACCAATGAAAATTCGTAGGATTTCCTTTTAAGGGTTTGCATGACTAAATCAAAAAAAACTAAGCAAGTTCTAAGCTGAGCCTTCTAACTATTGGATTCTCGGCTTCCTCAGGATTAATTTCTTCAATGCTCTCTATCCATATCTTTGTTCTCTTTACCCTGTGTTTGCTTCCAATTTCTGAGTAGACAAGCTCAACAACGTCCTCTTGTTTCACAGCTCTGTATTCCTTTGTGAATTTTTGCTTTTTCCCTTCCCTTTCAAAAACCCCCTTAACGCGATAAACTTTAACCTCCATATCCCCTCACCCCAAAAAGCCCAGTGCTTCTTCAATTTTAACAATTTCAGGACCTGTTGTGAGGTGTCCAACAACAACTCCAAAGGAATTGGCCAGCATGCACGAGCCAACAAATGGAACACCCTGATTTGCGGTGCCAAGATAGACGTCAACCTTGAATAAATCCCTCAACCATTCAAGTTCCTCTTCAGTAGTTTCGGGATGAACGAGGCCACCCCTGTTTGTAACAACACCAACACTTCCAACGGTGTGAAAATTGGCTATAATGCCGCGTTCCACCTCCACCCCCAGGATGTCCTCAAGCTTTCTTGCCTCATCCCTTGCGAACTTAGCACTCACGAGAGCTGCCCTATCGTTGGTCAAAATCAAGTTGCCTAAAGCAGTCAGCTTGCTCAAAAAGGGCTCAACTCTAATATCAAGGTCATGTTCCCTCAGGGCAGCATTAATCCTCTCGAGCTCGGTATCCCAGACATAATAGGGGACAACAATGGCGTTTGAGTTCCCAGCAGCAAGGATTCCGATGATTCTTGATTTCATAATGCTCGTCTCAATTATTGGGACTTTTAAAACTTCCCTCAAAACACTGAGTTTTTTTTCTTGAAGGCCCTCTCTAACCAGAAGCACTTTGTCCGTAGCGACACCAAACACACCCAGATAGGGGGAATTTTCAAAGTCAAGTCTTTCTATGTGCATTTTTCACCACTCACGAGAAATAAAAATTGGGAAATCAGCTCTTCGTCGCCTGTTCTTCTAGTTTCTTTTCTTCCTCCTCCTTTTTCCCAGTCTTCTTTTCTTTCTTTGTTGTCTTTTTTGCCTCTGGTGGTAGTTCAACGTAGGCAACTCTGACCTTACCTTTCCCTTCAACTTCTTCCTCAACTACCTTAACCTTAATCCTGAGCTTGTTTGGGGGCTTCTCAATTCCCCTTTCCCAAATCTTTTCGTTAACCTCTGGAGCTATGATGACCTCTTCAGCCTTTGCGTGTCTTGCAACAAATTCCCTGACGAATTTGACTGCCCTTGGCGCCCTCTTCCATCTCGGAACAATCTTCTTGATTTTTCTTATTGGAACTGTGAAAATTACCTCATCTCCGACTTTAATCGCCATTTTTCATCACTCCTTAAGCTTTGTTCTTCTCCAGTATCTCCTCTTTGGATGGGTCATAACTCTTCTGTTTGTCTTCACGATAACCCACACAGGGACTCTTCTATTTTGTTTAGCGGCTTTTGCCAAGCGGAGCTTCTTTGCAAGAGGCTTGTTCCTTGCCATCCTTATCCCTCCCAGAGTTATCATAATAGTTCTAACCAAGCTTGAAGCCAAAGCTTATTTAAATCTTCCCATCAATTCAAACCGGTTTCCTTTTATAAATCTTGCCTCCTCCATCCTAAAACTCTCGACTGATAGTGCCTCTTCGGAAAGATTGTCAGCGGATCTACTCCCTTAAGCCTCAAAAGATGCCTCAGTTCAACCTCATAGTCGCTCTTTTCCAGCTTTTCACTTTCTCTAATTTCAACGATAAAGAGCTTTTCTGTGAGCTCCCTGATTGTTTTATATCCCAACCCAAGCAACGGCCGTATATACTGGACGCTAAACCTATCTTCAAGGCTTCTTGTCTTCCTCAAATCCAAAAAAGGAACCCTGTCATCTCTCCTCGTGCCATCACTTATTCTCTCAACATCCTCACGGCTTGCAATTTCTTCAAGAGCTTGTTCATGGATAAACTGAATTGCATTGCTTGGATGCATGTCTGTAATGCACATCTTGGCAGCTTTTTCCAAAATTTCTCTATCCAAAACCACAACCTCATGGTTAAAGCCAAGTCTTTCAGCAGTTTCCTTTGCATACTTCCAGCTGTCCAAGAGACCAAAGCTTATCGTGATTAACTCTACTTCATAACCCAACCTCTGCAGAATCCAGGCAGCCAGTGAGGAATCTTTGCCCCCGCTATAGAGGTGATAAACCTTCATTTTTATCAAAGGAGAGGATGAGATAGAGGTTATTAGCTTTTTGGGACTATGAAGAACACACCTTGATAAGGTTGTAGCTTAAAAACACCATTGAGGTGTCTCCAGCAGTGTTACTCGACTGTATGCATACAGCAATACGGTGCTGTTTTTTGGGGACAGCGGCTTGAAAGGGATGCACTTAAGGGCTGATATTGGTATCAACAGGAACCAAAAGATTTGTGTTCATATTCTCACCCACTAAAAGCCTTCCATATGCAAACTTCGTTAATTTCCTCTCCAATTACCCATTTATTCCAAACCAGGATCTTGGATACTGGTTCTTTTGTTCTCCACCATTTAAAGTTCCTGAAATCATAAACACAGATGCCTTTAGCTTCCCGAAATAAGCCAGACGTCTTTATATCAAGATACGCAAAAGCTATTATATCATCTTTTGCCACCTTGATCCCTTTTATTAAAGATGGAGTCTTCAGTCTTTTGTAAACTGGCGAAGCTACAATCTTCTTGAGTTTTCCTTCAAAATCAATAATGTAGACTCTACCAGTGTACCCGACAACATATAAATTACCATTATGAGCTTTAATTCCGGCGATACCCCAATCATAGAACTTTTCTTCATACTTTCTAAGGTTAACATGCCACTTGAGAGAACCATTGAGAGAGAACGCGTAGATGTCGCCACCGACTATGAACGTTCCTCCAGGTTCCGTGCCACCTGTCGAGAAGAACAGCGTATCATTGGAATACTCAAAAGTCGATGATTACATACCTTGTAGTTAGATTCCACATAAAACTTCCGTTTTTGTTGAGAACTACTGCAAAACCGTTGGCAAAGGCATCATTGGTTCCAAATGTTAAAATGTACCCCTCTGGGAATGTATAGACCATCGGATAAGAATCTGGAGGTGTTTTAAAGGAATACGTGGAACAATCCTTAGTGCAGACATGGTATTTGATAACATCATAATTGTACTTTCCCCTGCTGGAATGGACAGTAGAATACAGTGAAAAATTGCCTAAGTTGATGGCAAACACCAATTCAGCTGAATCAATCCCTTCAGGCACATCAAGCTTAGTAATTGTGAAATTCCTTAAGTTAATGTTCAAAACCTCGGACGCATTTGTCATTGAGAGCATGTTTCCTACGAGGAATACCCTTTTTGCGTTTGGGAATTCTTTAAGGACTTTTCCATCTGTTATGTTAATAATCAGTAAGGTATCATCCTTAAGAATTACAACCTTTCCATTCCAGACACCAACCAGAGAGGCATCTCTACAATTCCATTTATAGCCTCGATATTCATGCGAGATGAAAAGGGCTAAAATTAGAAACAAAAGAAAAAGGAGGACTGAAAGCATTCTTGAAGTTTTCATGTCTTTTCACCTATGGCCATATTGTTCTGTTTGGCTTATCCTCATGTACGAAGTCGCTCCCTCCCCAAACAAGGTCATCATTTATAGACAAAAAAAGTAGCATAAATACTTTTTCAATTACGAAACAAAGAAAAAACAAACTACAACCACCAACACTTGGACATAAAAAAGCACAAACAACAAAGTAAAAACAAATTACTTAAACTCTAACAAACATTCAAAAAACTGAGAATTCACGGCAACATTTAAAAGCCAAACCCCTATAAACTCTTTTGCCTCTTTGCGAGAGGTTGAGATTTGAGGTGAGAGAAATGAAGAGATTACCTGGAAAGGTGAGAAGGGCTATAAGAGCCAAATATTACGATATTCAACCTAAGGCGTGGATAGGAAAGAAAGGGTTGGAGGAGAGTGTGATTAACGAAATTAACACCCAGCTTAAAAAGGATGGCATCCTTAAGGTGGAGACAAGAAAAGGAGCACTTCTTGCAACGGAAATGGATAGAAAGCAGATAGCTGAGAAGGTTGCTGAGCTGACTGACAGCGAGCTGATTGATGTGAGGGGCAAAAGATTTATATTATTCCGTCCGAGAGAGGGATGGGAAAAGTATTTAAGAAAGCTTAAGCTTAAGGAACTTTCAAAGGAGAAAAGGGAAGAGAGGCCCGTTAAAAAGGTCAAGCTCGATATTGCCCAATTTAGGAAGAAGTTCAGGAAAGGGAGGGGTTAAAGAATGGCGACAGTTTATGATGTTCCCGGTGATTTGCTCGTTGAGAGGGTTGCCCAAAAACTGAAGGAGATACCCGAAATCAAGCCACCTGACTGGGCTCCATTTGTCAAGACAGGGAGACACAAGGAGAGGCTTCCAGAACAGGAGGACTGGTGGTATTATAGAGTTGCTTCGGTCTTCAGAAAGATATACATAGATGGCCCCGTTGGTATCGAAAGGCTTAGAACATGGTATGGAGGGAGAAAGAACAGAGGTCATGCTCCGGAGAAGTTTTACAAGGGGAGTGGAAGCATAATTAGAAAGGCCCTTCAGCAGTTAGAAGCAGCTGGATTCATTGAAAAGGTTCCAGGTAAGGGAAGGATTGTTACGCCTAAGGGAAGGAGCTTCCTTGACAAAGCAGCAACCGAACTTAAAAAAGAGCTCGAGGAAGTTATTCCAGAGCTTAAGAAATACTAAGCCTGCAGAGCTCTCATTTCCTTTTCTCTACCCGTGTATAAAATTCACTTCCAAGTAGTTGTTTTCGAGGGTTTTCCCTTCTACATAAGGGCGGGCTTCACTTTCTACCTCGATTCAAAATAAAAGCAAAAAAGCTCACTTCTCCAGTGCTCTTGTAAAACCGCTCAAACCAAGGATTAGTGCGATGAGTGTTAGGCTCATAAGGTATATTAGTGATGCGACAACTGTGGATGAAGAAATGGGAACTTCGTAAATAAAGTTTCTAGTAAGGTCTGATGTATGTGTCATTGGGTTTATTGAAACCACTAAACTGAGCAACTTATTGCCCTCAAATACCTCCTTCGGATAAAATACCGTGGAGAGGAACATCATGGGAAGCATTATTATTCCAGATACTGCCACTGAAAGGTTAGGATTCTGCCCCTTAGACAACGGCCATATCATAAGGCTCGAAAGCATTACAACGAGGGTGGAATTGACCAAAAAGCTTTTAATAAAAATGCCTTTTAAGCAGGTCCTTAAAATAACCTCTTTTCCATTATCCCCTCAGCTAAAACTACAATGCAAACTATGTTCTCTGTAACGGACCAATTTGATCAAGGTGCAAAGTTCTTGACCTCCCATATTGAGATACCCTAAATTTAACACCCAAAACTCATGCTCTGCAATAACTTTTTAACCACCTTGTCATAAATCCTCTTGGCGAGGTGATGTGAATGGTTGAGGACATTGAAGAAATTAGGAAGAGGAAGCTTATGGAGTTACAGAAAAGGCTTGCTGAGCAACAAAAGGCTCAGGAAGAAGCTGCAAGACAACAGGCAGAAGTTGAAGCTCAAATACAGGCAATTCTAAGGAGAATTCTTACTCCAGAGGCGAGAGAAAGGCTTTTAAGAGTTAAACTTGTCAGACCAGAACTTGCCCAGCAGGTTGAGCTCATATTGGTTCAGCTTTATCAAACAGGACAGATTAGAGAGAGAATTGATGACACAAAGCTTAAGAAAATTTTGGCCCAGATTGATGCAAGGACAAGGAGGGAATTCAGGATTAAATGGTAACCATAGTCACATTAGTCAACTCTGGCATCCTTAAATTTATACACCCTTTGTGTGTAAATAAATAAAGGCGAGTGAAAGAGGTATGGAAGTCAAAAGAATCATAAAAGAGCTTGACTCAAAGGGAGAAATCAGCCTGGAGACTTGGAAGCCTATCTCTGCCAAGAAAAATGGGGACGGAACAATTGACATTCTGTACCGTAACCTGTTGCTGGGGGATGAGAAAGACCCCGTGTTCCTCTGGGTTTATGTCAACGTGATTGAGGATGAGGACATTGATGTCAGGATTTTGGAAAAGATAACATTCAAAAAAGAGGATTTACTCTGGATAATGAAATTCATTTCAAAGTTTGGTTAATTTTATATAGTATGAGCTTATTAATCGTAACCCGCAGATGGGGGTGTCAAAGTGGAAAAGCGTAGGCTATGCCCGGTTTGTGGTTCAGCTGACTTTATCTATGACCCCGAGCATGGAGAAATTGTCTGTGCAAAGTGTGGATTCGTTATAGAAGAGAATATAGTGGATATGGGGCCGGAATGGAGGGCGTTTGACGCCTCACAGAGGGAGAAACGTTCCAGAACTGGTGCACCTGAGAGCATTCTCCTCCATGATAAGGGTCTTTCAACTGATATCGGGCATGATAGAAATATCACCGGACTGATGAGAGAAAAGATGTATCGTCTGAGAAAATGGCAGAGCAGGTTGAGGGTTAGTGATGCGGCCGAGCGTAACCTGGCTTTTGCCCTTAGTGAGCTTGACAGGATTGCTTCACAGCTCAAGCTCCCAAAGCATGTTGAGGAAGAGGCAGCAAGGCTTTACAGGGAGGCCGTGAGGAGGGGACTTATCAGGGGAAGGTCCATTGAGAGCGTCATTGCCGCCTGCGTTTATGCTGCATGCAGATTGCTGAAAGTTCCGAGAACCCTGGATGAGATTGCCGATATTTCAAGAGTTGACAAGAAGGAAATTGGAAGGAGTTTTAGGTTCATCGCGAGAAATCTCAACCTAACTCCAAAAAAGCTCTTTGTCAAACCAACTGATTACGTCAACAAGTTTGCTGACGAGCTCGGCTTAAGCGAGAAGGTTAGAATGAAGGCAGTTGAGCTTTTAGAAGAGGCTTACAACAAGGGATTGACGAGCGGAAAAAGCCCCGCTGGATTGGTTGCCGCTGCACTATACATTGCATCCCTTCTTGAAGGCGAAAAGAGAACCCAGAGAGAAGTGGCGGAGATTGCAAGGGTCACCGAGGTAACCGTAAGAAACAGATACAAAGAGTTGGTAGAAAAACTCGGGCTTAAAATAACAATCTAAGGGATGTTCAATAATAATGGTGGTAAAATATTAAAAATTGAGATTACTTCTTCCCCATGAACCAGCTTTCAAGGGTTGACTGCCTGCCTGACCTTATTGCCTTTTTCAGCCTTTCAAGACCATTCTTTACCCTTTCCTCGCTGAAGTCGTGCTCATCACAGAGGAACTTTAAAAT
The DNA here is from genome assembly GCA_015662175.1 of Thermococcus paralvinellae. Lineage (GTDB taxonomy): Archaea > Methanobacteriota_B > Thermococci > Thermococcales > Thermococcaceae > Thermococcus_B > Thermococcus_B paralvinellae_A. The sequence goes on from DQUR01000105.1 coordinate 10,262, forward strand.
ACCTTCTTCATCCGGCATCTTCCAGACTAGCCTGTAATCGTCAGTTACAGGAGGATTCAGGAAAAACTCCTTGATGGCATACAAATCAACGTCGCTCATTTTCTGATATTTCTTTAGTGGATCTTTTGAATGCCTAACTATCTCAAGTGCCTTCTTTGGGCCAATTCCTTTAATTCCCCCGGGATTATAATCAGTCCCAACCAGAATAGCGAGTTCTATGAGTTTTTCTCTGTCAATTTTTAGCTCTTTAAGGACTTCCTCCAGCACGATGAGTTCTGGCTTCACCTCAACGTAGACGTCCTTTCCGGGAAGCTTTCTTTTGCCAGTTATCGTCAGGTTTCTTACTAACCTCGGCGCTCCAAACAAAAGTGAGTCGTAATCCTGAGAAGCTGAAGCCCAGACCTTGCCCTTTGATGCCATATAAGCTGCCTGGGCCTCACCTTCACTTGGAGCCTGCACCCATGGAATTCCCATGAGTTCTAAAAGCTTTTTGGCATCTTCTATAAGCTGCTCATTTACCTTTGAGGCCCTTTGTGCATACTTCTTTGCCTCCTCCAAATCGCCCCTTGCCAGCGCCTCGCGCCATTTCTCCTCGGCTTCTCCCCTTACTTCTGCCCTTTTTTCGAGTTCCCTCTTTTTAAATTCCGGTGGTTTTCCATCGAAGACATATGTTGGCTTTATTCCAGCTTCCATCAGATTTATAGTCCTGTAAAACAATCCGGAGAGATGGGATGTTATCCTTCCCTTAGAGTCCATGAGGGGCGTTCCATCCCTTTGCCTGATTATTGATAGGAACTGGTAAATTGCATTCAGAGCATCAATGGCTATCTTCCTTCCGTTTAAATTTTCAATCTCAATCTCCTTTCTTGGAATGAGCTCACCTATCTGAACTCCCATTACTCCCCACCTATCCTGATGTATAGGTATCCCAGAACAAATATAAGACCTGCGATTGCAAAAAGCTTAAATGCATCCATCTCCTTGAAATCGGAAGCAACAACAAGCTTCTGGATTAGGGCTACAATTCCAACCTCCAGTATACGGGTTAAGCTGACGCGGTGCTGTCTTAAGTAAATTATCAGAATTCTGTATGTCTCTATGAGAATTATCGTAACGAGAACGTTTGCAATCAATGGTTTGGGCTCGGTAGCCCTGTATGTGAGCTTAAAGCTTAAGTAAATTGAGTACACCGTGAGGTAAAGTATGAAGAACAAAAATACTATAACCACTAGATCAAAACATATCTCAAGGATCTTTCTGAAGGCTTTATGAACCTGTGTATATTGGGTAACTTTCTCCTCTTCCATCCTTGCCATTTTCCATCAGCCTACCGGTGTGCTCATCACCCCTCAGTTGAGGGGAAGGGTCATCATCACTCCTATTCTATCCTTAACCTCTTTAAAACATTGCTCCCCTAATTGGTCTCATGTTACTCAAGGCAAAAGCTTAAGCTTAAATAGTCTGATGGGAACAATAGTTACGAAGACCTCTCCAGTATGTCATAATCGTCCTCTCTGACGTCTTTAAGGTTGACCAGTTTCTTAGGGAATATGCACCAGTTTTGTTCATTATCTTGCAGGCCTTCACGGTATCCTTGATTCCTTACTTTTACTCTCGTGAAAACAAGAAACTTTCAACTGCCACAGCATTGATAACCTTTTTTTGTAGCCGGGATAATTTTAACATCGACAATTCCAAAGGCTGGGCCAAATGATTATGCTGTTGCATATTTAACAATTCCCCCAACCTTCCGTTCTTTAGAAACAGCCACTAAGGATTGGATAAACATCTATTATAAAACATCTTTAGGCAAGAAGAAAAGGTACTGCTCAGAAAAGTTTGACATAATTAAGGAGAGCTTAAAATCTCGAGAATTCAAAGAATTAAATGTTACAATCCAATGTTACAATCCAACGAAAAGCTTATAAAAAAGTTTTGCTCTCGAACGGAACAACCCTAATCTATCTCGAATGCTCAGAAAAGCTTGGTTACAAAAGATTGATTTTTGTAGAGGGGCATAGAGCTAAAATGGAAGACTTCATCGACTTTGTTAAAATCCTTTGATAAGTAAAGAAATTAATTGTAAACCTAGCAGTTACCTATTGGAAAAATAAACAAGAAAAAACCGGGAAGATCTTTAAATTCATCCTTCAATTGTTATGGTCAACCTCCTCAATGCTTACCTCTGAAAAATTGGTAAGAGATTAGCGTGATCTGTTAATCTTCTTCCTTCTCTTAGATTCTTCTTAGACTTTTATGAGAATGTTGGGGTAAATAAGGAGCAGAGTTACAATAAACAGTTCTTAATAAGAGCTCAAATAGCATGAAAGATGCTAGCCTAGACAGATCTCGTTTTTCCAATCTGCGCTTAATATTGAGATTAACGGTTCTTTAATTTGTTACATTCAAGTTACATTCAAGCCTGTACTCTGGTTTTAGGATTTTTCCATTGAGAGTACATCCGTTTGGTTGAGATTACACACCGGAAGCCTTCTTTTTAGTGCTTCAGTGAAGTTTAAAGGTTTGAGAGGCTTTGATGTTGTTCCAGCCAAAGGGGAACTCAGGCTTTGGTTGTGCGTATATTAAAACTATTTTCAAGTTATCGTTTAGATTGAAGAGTATGAAATTCTTAGGGAGCTTAACAGGGTAACTTCTTTCACCGTTGGAGATATAGAGCATTGAGTCGTTTATTTGAACTGAGCATGACTCGCTCTTAAGTGTGGCATTACGAAGTGTTTTAACAATACTTTTCTAAGACACGGTTTTTTAGGCTCTAAAATGTAGAAAGTTGTGTTCTCTCGTATTCCTCCATGTTGTCTCAACGCCGTCATTATACCACCGGTCGTTGTGATAAAAGTACCGGAGCTCATAGCCGTCCGTGACATCTGTTTTTTCATCCATTCTATCCCAGACCAAATTTATGATGGCGTCGTTTTCACCAAACTTTAATTAAGGGAGCGAAGTTGCCGTAGTCCAAGTTACGTTGAAGTCAGGCCTACATATGGCTTGAGAAGCTGACTCGTAGACTTTAGAATCGGAAAACTTGATGTTACAATGCTTGACGCCTGTGAAATCCCACAACACTTTAACAAATCCTAGCTGGGCTTGTTCAAAACCCATGGTTTATTTAACAAGTGCCGATAGGACAATCGGCAAATTGATAAGAGAA